>JBCCYK010000013.1:0-50296 GCA_039189905.1 Planctomycetota bacterium | reverse complement strand
GTGGTTTTCTTCAAGACTTCGCAGGCAGGACACCACTCGGCCCCCACCACGACCATCAGTGGTTTGTCTTCTTCAACTGATTTCTTGTAAGCAAGTGTGTAGTCACCGGGAGCCGTGGTGGGCCGTTCTTCCGTGGCGACTGTGTTGGCATCGCGAGATTCTTCCGCCTCAGCGTGAGTGCCGACGACAAGTGTCAGAAAGCCAGCCAAGGCAATGGAATGCATCAACATGCGTGTGTCCTAAATCCGTGCTAGATCCAAACCTGGGCAACGAGCGATTGAAACCGCGAAGCCGAAACCGCAAGACGAGAACGGCCTCGTTGCCAGGTGCGTTAAGACGGTCACTGTTCCCACCCTTACCATTCCAGTGGCGCCGGTGAAATCATGCCGTCACTGCTTGACCCGCTCGCATCTGAATTCGTCCCGAACCCGGATCGACAAGTGGCCCCGAAAAGCCCCAAAAAGCTCGCATCTGCCATCCCGAGAATTGGGGGGATAGGCGAAATGAAGCGTTTGAGAGCACATTGCGGGCGGCTGGATTGTATGACCCGCCACTTACCACGCAAGCCTGTTGGTACGAATTCTGGGACTAGGTTTGCTGCGGGTGAGATTGGCACCTTCCATGGTGCGCTGGGACGTTTTGGGGGTGATTGAGCACCATCGGCGCTCGTCCATTTTGATTCCGATCGCATGCCACGAGGAGCACATTTTCCTTGACTGATTCAGAAACCCTCAGCACAAATCCCAGCACTGGCCTTCTAGAACGCATGCAGCAGCGGCTTCCGCTCCCTGCCGTCGAACCTTTGACGAGCGAATCCTTGGTGGGTTTTTTTCAGAACTTCCGGGGCGACAACTACCATCTGCTCCACGGGTTTTACGAAGGCTTCCCGGGCGTGGAATCACTCGCCGCACGTCTCAACGAGCTCTATCAGGCTGCCGGAGATGGCCGTCGACCGGGAGGCGGTCGCGACGCCTATTTCGTCGTTCGCAATCCCTTGCCAATGGAGCCAGATGAGGCGGAGCGTCTTGCGCTAGCGTGGGTCGGAAAACTGGCGGGGTTGGCTCGAACCGTGGGGCGAGTGGACATGGTCGGCATCCTGGAACGGATCCAACACGTGCGCGTGCTGGAAGGGATCCCCCCCAAACACCCCAAAGCAGAGGTAGAAAAGTGCCGCGTCTTGCTCGCGTTGCAGGACGACTTTCCGGAGTTGATCCTCACTGGGTTTTTGGGTGAGCCTTCCTTTGAGATTGTGCATCCAGCCTACTATTACATCTGCTGTGACAGCTACATTGCGGCGCACCTGATTTGGCCCTTGCTTGCGGCGACTTCCAAAGTCCAAGAGCCCTTCGAAGACTACTTTCGACTGTGGAAACACGGGATCAAGTATCGGGTCTTTGCTGATGAGCAGTTGGATTTGTATCTGCCCCGAATTTGAGCTAGTCCGGTCAGTCTGCCAGAGTAGCACGGGACACGGGACCCTTGACTGCCGGATGCTCCAGAGGCGGTAATGAGGGGATGCAGCGAGATTCTGAGCGACAGAGATTGGAAGACGACCTGAGAGGTTTGGTCTCGGGGGACGTGTTGTGTAGCCACATCGACACCCAGTTGTACGCATCGGACGCCAGTGTCTATCAGATCCGTCCTCTTGCCGTGGTGCGACCTCGCAATGCCGCGGACATCTCCGCGACCGTGCAGTACGCGCGCGACAATGATTTGTCGATTCATGCACGTGGAAGCGGCAGTGGCGTCGCGGGCGAGTCGATTGGTCCCGGGGTTGTTTTGGACTGTTCCAAGTACCTGAGGCGGATCGTTCCCTCCGAAGACGGTGGGAGAGTGACCGTGCAAGCGGGCGCCACGCTGATGAATGTCAATCGAACCCTCTCGGGTTATCGACGAAAGTTTGGCCCGGATCCTGCCACAAGAGCGGTCACAACCATGGGCGGAGTGATCGCCGTCAACGCATCCGGGAGCCACTATTTGCGAAGTGGCTCGGCCCGAGACACGGTGATGTCAGCCCGTATCGTCACGGCGAACGGCCACCTTGTTCATCTCGGTCAAGAAGCAGTTGCAAGTGAGGAGGCTTCACGCGGCAGGACCGCGTCGGACTCGCAAGACACGGATGAATTGGATGACTGGCAAAACCCAAGCGGCTTCACGATGCGGACCGCCAAGGGCTTGCTGGCGATTCGTGAACAGTTTCTCCAGGCATCGGGTCCCTCGCCTTTTCGGTCTCCAGCCAGCAACGGCTACCGTCTGGATGACTTGACGGACGACGCGGGGAGAGTCGATTTGGCGAGGTTCTATGCTGGGACCCAGGGGACGCTCGCGGTGTTGGTCGACGCGACTGTCAGGACTGAGCCCATGGCATCGCACCGGGGTGTCGCGTTGCTGTTTTTTCATCGTCTTGATAGTGCCCTCCGTGTTGCTCTCAAAGCGATTGAACAAGGCCTGATTGCTTGCGACGTGATGGACCGACGCCTGTTGCGTATTGCGTCGGAGACCGATCCTCGGTTCGCGAAGGTCATTCCGGCGGAAGCTGAAGCGGCCATGTTGGTTGAGATCCAGGGCGAAGTGCTCGGTGACCTGGGCGATCGACTCTCGTTCTTGCGTCGCAGTTCGAGCAGCGGTACCGATGGCGCGTTTGAATCGACCGCGACGACCGATCCCCGGACGCGTGATCTGTACTGGGGCCTGTTCCGCCGAGTCATCCCAAGGCAATATCAAATGCGTGGGGTCAAAGTCCCCTTGCCGTTCATGGAGGACCTCTACGTGCCTCCGGAGCGGCTTCCTGAGATGCTCGTTGCCGCCCAGAATGTTTTGAAACGTTTTCGGGTGACCGCAACCGTGTTTTCGCATATTGGTCATGGGCAGCTCCACATTCGTCCGCTCTTAGATTTGGGAAACCAAGAGGATCGCGCTCGGATCGCAGATCTTTCCGAGGCCATTGCCGTTGAGGCATGGCAGCTCGGTGGGCAGATTGGCGTCGAACATGCCGCAGGTCTGAGTCGATCCGGTTTCATGCCGCGTCAGTTCGGTGATTACTGGCAGGCAATGGGGCAGGTGAAGCGTTTGTTCGATCCGTATCACCGTTTCAACCCAGGTAAGCTTTTTGGTGCCGTGCTACAAAAGCCGGACGAGAACCTGCGACCGATGAACCAAAGCATCGAGATCGTCAGTGCGGGACGCTCGGTGCTTCCCTCAACCAAACCGCCCAGCGATCCAGAGGTATCGGTTCCCAGACCGCGACCGCATCTGCCACCGCCCCAAATGGAAGTGCTACAGCAGTGGTCAGGGAACGCGCCGATCACGCGTGCCTCGCGAGAATGCAATGGGTGCGCTCGCTGTCGATCCGATTCTAAAGACGAGCGTCAATGCCCGATGTTTCGGATCACGGGGTCAGAGGAGGCGTCACCGAGAGCCAAAGCCAACCTACTGCGCGGCGTGTTGAGCGGAAAACTTACGGTTGCGGAACTAACTGGGGAGCGTGCGAAGGAAATCGCGGACCTTTGCTTCAATTGTCACTCCTGTCGTGTGGAATGCCCCGCCAGTGTCGACATCCCAAAGATCGTCGGAGAGTTGAAAGCTCAGTATGTGGCCACGAACGGGTTGTCTCTCTCCGATTTCTTGCTGGGCCGGATTGACTCGATTGCCGCGGTCGGCTCGCGCGTGGCTTGGTTGGCGAACCTGGCCATCCAGAACGCCTTCGCGCGTTGGTTGGCAGAGAAACTCTTTGGACTTGCGGCCGCTCGCCAACTTCCTTCCGTAACCCCCAAGACGTTTGTGCGACATGCGGTCGCGCGTCGTTGGCACTTGGACTCGCCAGTGGGCGGACTGAAAGTCGTCTACTTCGTGGATCACTTTGCGAACTATCACGATCCCGACATTGGTCGCGCGTTGGCCGAAATCCTGTTGCACAACCAAATCGGCCTCTACGTCCCTCAGGGGCAATCCAATAGTGGGATGGCACGCATCACCGCGGGTGACTTGAGGGGAGCCCGCAAGATCGCGCGTCACAACATTCGCATCCTTGCCGACGCGGTTCGACAAGGCTATTCGGTCATCGCGACGGAGCCCGCTGCCGCTCTATGCCTGAAGACAGAGTATCCGAACCTCTTGGACAACGAAGACGCCCACTTGGTAGCCGAGCATTCTCACGAGGCTTGCGAGTATCTCTGGACTTTGCATGAAGGAGGCCGACTGGCGACCGATTTTGAGCGATTCGAAGCATCGATGGTCTATCACCAGCCGTGCCACAGTCGTGTGCTGAATCAGCAGCCTCTGGCCGCGCGGCTGCTTGCACTTGTACCTGGCGTCGACGTGAAAGTCATCGCCAAAGGCTGTAGCGGCATGGCGGGCACGTGGGGATTGCAACGCAAGAATTATCGCAACAGCTTGCGCATCGGCAGGCCCGCGATTTCTGAGATTCGCAAGAACGATTTGATGATGCCCACGACGGAATGCAGTGCCTGTGCCTTGCAACTGCAGCATGGGATCAAGCGTCCGCTGATCCATCCGCTGAGAGTGCTTGCCGCCGCCTACGGTCGTATGCCAATGCCAACTGAGAAGGAAGTCGCGCTTCCGACTCGACTCACCACCGCCACCTGAGGCCAGCGAGAGCATGAAATTTGAGGTTCGGATCTTTGCAGGAATGGCCGATACGATGGGGAACCGTGACTCCATTTCGATCGAGCTGGACGATGCGTCGATCGTGACGTCCCGCTTGCTGCGGGAAACCATCGAGGAGGTTTATCCAGAAATCGCGCCGTTGGCCGCGCGTTCGCGAGTGGTGGTCAACGAGACGTATGTGGCGGATGACCACGTCCTCGGTTCGTCCGACCGATTGGCGCTGATACCGCCTGTCAGCGGCGGATGAGCACGCGCCAGCAAGCGACTCAAGTCTGTCGAGGCGCGGGCGCGGAACGCTCCACTACGGGAAAATGCTGCTCGACGACTCGATGAAAGTCTTCTGGCGTTGCGACTTTTGCGACATGGGATCGAAACAGGCGGGCACCATGCTTTCCCTGTGCATAGCAGCACGCGTACTTGCGCATGAGGACGGTTCCCTTTTCCTCGCCAAAACGCTCGATCACCAGACCGTAATGCCGAAGCATGACATCGCGTTGTTCGATCAGCGACGGCTCGGGGGGAATCGGTTTGCCCTGGATCGCGGCGGCTGCCTGCGCAAAAAGCCAGGGTCTTCCCAGGCACGCCCGGGCAATCATCACGCCATCCACGTTGTAGTCTTGAAAGGCGGTGACCACCTTACCAGCTGTGTCCAAATCGCCGTTCCCGATCAGCGGGATCTCTTTCAAATGAGACTTGATCTCGCTGATACGCTCCCAGTCAGCGCTCCCGCGAAACATGTCGGCCGCCGTTCGGCCATGCACCGTCAATGCCGCCGCACCAGCGTCTTCGACCACGCGAGCGATCGTATTGCAATTGATGTTCTGGGGATTGCACCCGAGACGGATCTTGGCGGTGACGGGTGTGGGTGAACAGGCGTTTACAAGACGCGAGATGATCGCGTGCATGCGTTGGGGCGTTCGAAGAAGATAGCTTCCACTGTGCGCTTTCTCTGTGACTTGACGCACGGGGCATCCAAAATTGATGTCGACGACGCTGACGTGATACTCGTCCACGAGTCTGCGTCCGACCTTGGCCATCGTCCCCGGATCATTGTCCCAGATCTGCACCGCCAAGGGTCGTGCCTCATCGGCGACTCCCCAGAGACGATCCGGGTGCTCGGCTTCATGTTCGTCGAGCCAAACAAATCCCCTCGCGTTGACCATCTCGGTTGCCAACAAGCCGACCCCGCCAAAATTGCGCACGATTTGCCGGAACGCGGCATTCGTGAAACCGGCCATGGGCGCCTGCAAGATCGGCGGATCCACCATCAAGTCACCGATCTGGAGCGGCGCAAGTTTGAGATCCACACTTGATGACTGATTCGCACTGCAACCAACCGTGTCGCCAAGATCGGTTCTGTCCGGTGCGGTCGTTGTCATCAATCCAAGATTCCCTTGACGGATGGGAGGTTCGATCTGCGTTTGGTCGGAGGCGGCGGAGCAACCGGGGACGGCGACGTTGGCTTGTCGGATTCTGATGTCTGTTGGGGGTCTTCGGTCGCGAGGTCGGGCATCTCAAACAATCGATTCCGATCCTCTTCGGCCATCTCGCGAATCACGTTTTCGAAACGGGCATCGTCTGGGAGGACACGCCGCCCCATACGGGCCTGCTGAAGTGCTTCCCGACGATCACCACTGCGACGCAGCGTGTCAATCAGCTCCATGCGGTACTCCGCCCTATCGGGCTCCAACCGAGACGCTTCCTGAAAGTGTGCCAAGGACTCCCTGATCTTGCCAGCCCGACGGACCAGCCTTCCGACCAAGAATTCGGTTTGGGCACGTTCGGCCACGCTCGTCACGGAACGCTGGGACACCTCGGACGCCAGCCGCAAAAGGAGGTCTTGAGAAACACCCTTGCGTTGAATCAGACCCGTTGCAATGTGATAGCTGACTTCCGGATCTCCTGGCAGGAGGGAGTCCAGATTCAACTCCGGCACGTTCAAGATTTCGTCCAGCATGCTCGGAGCAAATCGGGGCTGAGCGGCGAGCGCCTGCCGATAGCAGGCTTCCGCGATAGGGATCTCGTTCAGTCCCAAGGCGCGAGATGCCAACCTGGCCAATCGCGGAGCATTCTTCGGCGAAAACTGACGCAGTTGATCCGTCACCGTCAAAGCCACACGGTCGTCAATGCCGACGGCTGACAGAAGGAAAAGCTGCGATCGAAAACGTTGATTCAAGGGGCACGCCTGGATGCCTGTCAGGCAAGTACTCCATGCCTGTTGGTACAACTCATAGCTCTGAAGTCGGTCCTTCGATGTTGTTGCTCTCTCGGGCGGATAGGGGGCTTCTCGGCTAATCATTTGAACTTGCTGTAAGGTCGCCAAGGCCTGTTCAGGGGTTTGCGGACGACTCTCGATCGTCTCATGCAGTTCACCTTGGCGCTGCAACACGTTTGCCAACCAACGTATCACCTGGGTGTCAGGCCTGCGTTCCGCCAGCGGCTCCAATTCCGTCTGCATGGCCTGGAGCGCTGCTGCGTCAAAGCGATATGCATTGAAGTCCTGTTGAATCTGCAGCGTCACACGCTGTGCACGTGCATCTTGCGTGAGTCGGGCCCAACCGAAGAAACCAACCAGCACCACCACAAAACCCAACACAGCAACGGTTGGGCTCCCAACCAAAAAGCGAGGCAATCGGAAGCCACTGTGAATGGTGTCACTCGCAACGGACTCGGGAACCGGCTCAAGAGCCGGCCTGTCGACATGCGCCTCAGCCGCGTGCATTGACCCATCGTCGGGTCGATACCAAACCAAAGCCCCACCATTGGCGATGTCCCTTGAGACGGCTGCTGCCATCAACATCACGAACAGGAACAAGTTGGCAGGAACGGACAGCCCAAAATCAAAAAACTGTGAAACGACGGTCGCGCCGATCGCGTACCATGCCGTGACGCGAATTCCTTGATCAATGGGATCCGCCGATTCACCCAAACGCCGCAACGAAAACATGGCGATCACGAGCGCGGCGATCACAAGTGCCAGTCCCACAACGCCGGTTTCGACAACCCACTCCAGCCACAGGTTGTCCGCGTGATAGAACCAACCTCCGGGCGTGTGATCCAGGAACGGCAAGTGAGCGTATCGATAGGTTTCGATCCCCGAGCCGGCTCCCCAATGGGCGGACGCCGCCTCCAGACCATCGCGCCAGTGAGGCAGACGGGCGTCGTTCTGAAGCGTGTCAGCTTTTCCTGACCAGACTTCGAATCGACGGATTGACTCGAGATCCAGCTTCAAGGGAACCGTCAGGAAGGCCACCGAAATCGCCATCACGACCGCGATCACGGGAAAGCTGATCAGCCCGCGGCGCGGACGCACGTAACCAAATGCGAAGAGCAAACCAAACATCGCGGCGACAATGCCGCCTCGCGACCCGTTGATGAGAAGTCCGGCCAAGCAAACGATGCCGCTGATCATCCCGAGAAAGGAATCTCGATCAGAAACCAAGGAAACGAGGTCATCGAATTCAAATTCCGGATCATCAATGTCGACGTTGTGAAGCGCGTTCATGCGCCACGCCAGGAGTCCCAGACTGGCGGCCATACCAAGGTTGAGCAGCAGGGCCGCATTGTTTCGATTCGTGAAGGTGGCGTAGCCGTTACTCCGATAGCCCACCCAACAAAGCTCCGGTTGGATTTTGAAAACGATCCCGGCCACGGCCACGAAGAGTCCAGTCAGAGCGACAGCCGACAACAACAGGGTGAGTCGGCCACGTCCATGAAAGACAATGGATGTGGCAAACGCGAGTGGAAGCAAAATCGCCAACCCGGCAGCCGCATGGCCCGTGTTCGGAACGCAAACCGAGATCGGGATCGCGTCTTGCGCGGGTTCACCCGTGAGCGCCGGCAGCCAGTTTTGGTAAGCATCAACGGAACCAGGGCTGATCAGGCCGACAAAGTTGGCGGGCAAGGGAATCGTCTGACAGATCGCCAACAAAACCAATCCCGCCAATGGAATCATCCATTTGTGTTGGGCGATATGGCTCGAGCACGTCGAATCACCCAAACCAGCCAGTGACAACGACGCCGCAACCATGATCGCCAGTGCGGCCCACGCCTGCGATTCGTGCAGCACGCCACCTTTGCCGGTCAGAAGACACACTGGAATCGCGACCAAAATGATCGCAGAAACCCACATCAGAATGGTTCGAATGACCCTCATCGTGCGCTATGCCCGGGTAAGAGTGTCGCCAGGCCAGTATCCAACGATTTGAGCGGACGACCGAGGATTGTTCGCATCTTGCCATTGTCGGGGCAGCGTCGCGTCATATCGCCTTCTTCCAGCGGTGGCAGGTGAACGATTCGTGAAGAGCTGCCGGTCAGTGCGATCACGCGCTGTGCCAACTCAAGGATCGTGATCTCCTCGTCGTTGCCCACATTGATGACTTGATTCGCCCAAGTCGGATCATCCATCACGCGGACCACGGTCTCCACGTTGTCATCAATGTGGCAGAATGTACGGGTCTGCTGGCCATCGCCATAGACCGTGATGTCTTGGTGATTTCGTGCTGCGTGCAAAAACTTCGGGACAACGAAGTCCGTTGTCTGTTTAGGACCGTACGTGTTAAAGAAACGAAACACGTTGAAGTCGAGTCCAAACTCCTGGTGATAGGAACGGCAGAAGGACTCGCCAAGATTCTTGATGATCGCGTAGGGAAGGCGAGAATTCAGTGGGGTTGTCTGTTCGTGCTGTGGCATCTCAACGGGCTCGCCATACACCTCACTGCTGCTGGCGTAGAAGACGCGTTCGACGCCCGTGTTCTTCGCCAACGCCAAGACGTTGCGAATGCCGTCGATGTCTTTGAGCACGGCCACGGGGTTGGCGAGCGTTCGCTTGACACCCACCACAGCCGCGTAGTGAAAGACATAGTGAAATTGATACGCCGTCATGATGGGTGACAGGTCATCCAGGTCATTCACGTCCGCTTTGATGAAACGAAATCGCGGCTGTTCTGGATCGGGCAGCTTCGAGACGTCTCCCGTGACTAAATTGTCGACGACCACCACTTCCGTGTCATCGCGCCGCGCCAAATGGCAGGCCATCGACCCACCGATATTGCCGGCCCCCCCGGTAATCAGGATCCTCTTCACCGATTTGCTGGCAGTGTGATTCAACGAATGAAACCAATCCCGTGATAATGAAAACCATGTGATTCGATGGGCAAGTCCTTCAGAATGTTCCGGCCATCGAACAAGAACGCAGGTTGTTTCATCGACTTCGCAACGCTCGCGAAATCAATTTCGCGGAACTGGTCCCATTCCGTGAGGACCGCGATGGCGTGTGAGTCGTCGGCGGCTTCCACGGCGCTGCCGACGATCTCGACGTTCTCTTCCAACAGTTGCTTCGCCGAGTCATTCAAAACGTCATCGCCATTCTTGAGAACGGCCTCAAGGTCCGCACGAATCTGGCTCTCGGGAACACGCGGGTCGAAGATTGAAAGGCGAGCCTTTTCTAGCAATAAATCGCGACACACGTAAATGGCGGCTGATTCTCGCGTATCGTTCGTGTCTTTCTTGAAGGCGAAGCCCCAGATGGCGATTTTCTTGTCGGACACCGTGTTGAACATGGTGCGTACGATTCGCTGAACAAACCGTCTTTTCTGGTAGTCGTTCATTTCAACGACCTGTTCCCAGTAACGAGCGACTTCCGGGAGCCCGAAATACTCGCAGAGGTAAACCAGGTTCAGGATGTCCTTCTGAAAACACGAGCCACCAAAGCCGACGGACGACTTCAAGAACTTGGCACCGATGCGAGAGTCCGTTCCAATCGCGGCCGCCACTTCATCGACATCGGCTTCCGTCGCCTCGCAGAGAGCCGAGATGGAATTGATTGACGAAACGCGTTGCGCCAGGAACGCATTCGCAGTCAGTTTGGACAGCTCACTGGACCAGAGGTTGGTGGTGAGAAGTTGCTCGCGTGGTACCCAGTGCGCGTAGACGTCGACGAGGGCATGGATGGCTTCCTCGCGTTCCCCGCCAATCAACACACGATCGGGAGCCTCCAAGTCCTCCATCGCAGTGCCCTCAGCCAGGAACTCAGGATTGCTCAAAACGTCGAACGTGGCGCCTGACGGTGCGCCGGCCAGGATTGTCTTGACCGCCTCTGCGGTACGAACGGGCAAGGTGGACTTCTCGACAATGATTTTGTGGCCCTCGGCAACTTCGGCGATCTTTCGAGCACACTTCTCGAGGTACTCCAAGTTGGCCGCGCGTCCGGCGCCGACGCCAAAGGTCTTCGTGGGTGTGTTGACAGACAGAAAAATCATGTCCGCCCAGCGAATGGCCTCGTCGATCTCCGTTGTGAAGAACAGGTTCTGATCACGCCGTCCTTGGACGATTTCGTCCAGTCCGGGTTCGTAGATCGGCAGCGAATCGCCATTCCACTGGGCGATTCGTTCCGCATTGATGTCCACCACCCGCACTTCGATCTCGGGGCATTTGTGGGCAATCATTGCCATCGTGGGGCCGCCAACGTAACCGGCACCGATACAACAAATCTTCGTAACCGGACCGATTTGGGACGTGTTCGTTCGTTCCGTTTCCGCGGTCACCGTGAGCGTTGCCATGAGGTTCGGGTCATCCAGGGGGGAGAAGGGGATCGCCAGGGTCGTCAGCACTACCCTCGATCTTAAACGAGCGATTCGGGATGCCAAGCGTTCACCGGACGCGCGCGACCGGGCAGAGGGTCGAATTTAGGGATCGTTACGTTTGAACGGGTTAGAGTCCGCCATGTCACTCCGAAGCGATTTCGATGCTCCCTGGTTGCTCCAGCGGCAGCCACGTGGTCGGATACCCCTCGATTTCTGAGCACAAACCGCTCCTGAGTTGAGTCCATCTCGCATGGAAGGGTTTTGTCGGAGACCGCTATTCTACCAACCCTTGTTCGAGGACCTTCGCAATCCATGTCAGCCATTGACGCCCTTTTTCACCAGCTTCGCAACGATCATCGGCGTGCTCTGATTTCCTTTGTGACGGCAGGTGATCCCGATATCTCGACATCGGGCCTTGTCCTTAAGGCTGCCATTGAAGCGGGAGCGGATCTGGTTGAGATTGGCATTCCTTATAGCGATCCGATTGCTGACGGCCCGGTGATTCAAGCAAGCTACCAAAGGGCGCTCGATTCGGGGTTTCGATTGCACGACGCCATGACGTTGGGCCGCGAGTTGGCCGCACATGGTCCACCACGTGTGACGATGGTCAGCTATTCCATCATCCATCGGATCGGGCCCGCGAACTTTGTCGCGATGGCCCAGGCGTCTGGCTACAGTGGTGCCATCGTGCCCGATCTGCTGGTCGAGGAGAGTGAGGCTTTTCTCAAAATCTGCCAGGAAGCCGATTTTTCTCTGATTCAACTGGTGACGCCAACCACACCGCGCGAGCGGCAGAAACGCATTGCGGCGAACTCGACCGGGTTCCTGTACTACGTGTCGGTCACAGGGATTACAGGCGAAAGGACCAAACTTCCGGCGGACCTGACGGACAGTGTGAGTTGGCTTCGTGAACAAACCGAGTTGCCGATTTGCATCGGATTCGGCATCAGCAACACGGAGATTGCCGCGCAACTGGCGCCCGTCGCTGACGGTTTGATTGTTGGATCGGCCATCGTGCGTCGCATCGCGGAAGCCACTCCCGATACGGCACCGCAAGTGGTGGGTCAATTCGTAGCGGACCTCCGTCGCGCGATCGATCACGCTTGATCTCCGGTGGATCCCATTTGATGGGTCCGCTGTTGACGAACGCTGCACCCGACGCACGTCTCGCAAGCACCGCCGCACGCCCCTGATGAATCGTCGCCCTGGCCGCAGGTGGGGCCGCATCCCTGTTTGATGAGTGCGGACAAACGAATGGACTCCACGGATCGTTCATACTCCTCGACAACTTCGTCCACCCAGGCCTGTTGCTCCTTGGTGACATCCCCCAAGAAATGCAGGATGAGTGTTCCACCGTCGATGAGTTGATCGACATCTAGCAGTTGTGCCGAGGACCCGGCGCGGCGCAACAACGATTGGCACTTCCGAACGGCGTCGACTTTGTGTCGCGCAAGTCGTTCCAGCAGGACTTCGTCTTGAAACGTCACGGCTCGAACGATTTCGACCCGCGCCCTGTCGTGTTCCAACGGGGGTTCGTTTGGCTGACCCAGGTCCATCGCGGTCAAGAGTTCCCCCAACTCGATCCCGCGGGGCGTTTGGACCAGGACTCTCGTGCCACGCGGCAACTTGGATGACGCGCCCGCCCAAAACACATCGCACGCGAATCCGATGCGCACCAATCCCAGATAGCACGTTGTCGGTGGGGGAGTCTCGAGCCTCATCATTCCGATCAGGATAACACGTCGCGTCTGTGAGATGGCAGCGCTTGGTCTCGGTCAAGCCTCATCCGACGCCGCTTTTTGGATGCACGCTTGGATTCGCCGCACAACCCGATCACGACCCAGGATCGCGAGCGTCTCAAACATTCCAAAACCACCAGGCTGTCCGGTCGTCGCAACGCGCAAAGCATGGATGATCTGCCCAAGTTGGATCTCTTTCTTCTCGCAGAATCCTTTGACGGTAGCTTCGGCACCTCCGATGTCAAACGACTCTGCGGCTTCGAGGTGCTGGCTTAATTCACTCAACAGGAGCACCGCGTCCTCCGGTGTCAGCACCCGTTTCTTGAAGGCTTTTGCGTCGTACTCAAACTCATCCACGAAGCAATAGTCAAAGTCAACAATGTCTCCCGCGACTTTGAGGCGGTCACCCGCCGCCTCCACCACGGCCCCAAGCGACGCGTCGTCGTCACCTTGCATGAGTCCGGCTGCCATCGCGAAGGGGCGAACCAATTCCACGCGATGATCCAACTCCAGGGTCGCAAACGTGTCGGCCTGAAACGCAAGCAGCTTGGCTGGATCGAACGATGCTGGCGCCAGATTGACGCGTTCCAACGTGAAGAGCTTCACCATCTCATCGCGTTGGAACCGCTCGCGGCTGCCATCGAGCGACCAACCCAACAGCATCAGATAATTGAGCAAGACATCCGGCAAAAAACCAATCTTCTGGTAGAAGTCGACCAGCACTGGATTGAAGGTTTCCGAGCTGATCGCAAGACCGCATCGGTCCGCAATTTTATGCCCGTGACTCAGCAGCTTGGCAAAGTCACGTTGTTTGGTGTACTTGTCGATCTTGCGTTTGCTGAGTTTGGCGGTGCCACCGGGTTCCGCCACGTACGGCAGGTGAGCGTACTTCGGAAGCGGATACCCAAGCGCCTCAGCGATGAAGATCTGTCGCGGTGTATTGGGCAGGTGTTCGGCGGCGCGAACGACGTGGGTGATCTGCATCGCGTGATCGTCCACGACACTCGCCAGGTGGTACAAAGGTGATCCGTCGGCGCGGGCGATGACGTGATCCTGTTCGCTCGCCCACTCGACAATCACTTCCCCTCGGACCAGGTCCGGCATCACACATTGACCTTCGCGGTGCATTCGTAAACGCACCACACCTTGTCGCCCCTCCTTCTCAAAGCGTTCGCGATCGGGTTGCGAGTCCGCCGCATAGCGTCGGTCGTACACAAACGCGGTACCCGAATGCTTGGCCTCCTCACGCATCGCGGCCAATTCTTTCGGGCGAGCGTAGTCCCAATACGCGTGGCCATCGTTCAAAAGTCGCTCAATGGCATCGGCGTACTGCTCGCCGCGTTGCGACTGAAAGTACGGCCCATGCGGGCCGCCGACATCCGGGCCCTCATCCCAGTCCATGCCCAGGAATCGAAACCCGTCCAGAATCGGCTGCAACGCTGCTTCCACATTCCTGTGCGAGTCCGTGTCGTCGATGCGAAGGACGAACTGCCCGCCACTCTGACGGGCCAAGAGCCAGTTGAACAGAGCGGTACGCACGCCGCCGATGTGGAGGTAGCCGGTGGGACTGGGCGCAAAACGTGTACGCATGAAGCTTCAAATGACAGGGAATCGACGTGGTTGAGCCGAACAGAAAAACGGCACGATACGGGCCTCGAAGCGACAACGTAAGTGGTGAGGCACCGCCCGAGTGATCCTCGCAAACGTCTGCCAGCGACGGACGGGAACTCCCGGCGAGTCAATGGTGTTGGTGGGAATGGGGATCGCGATCGTGATGTTGCTGGTTGACGTGAACGTGAAGTTCTGGATGAAACTCGAAAAGCCAATCCCAGCCGACATCGGTCACGGCGCTGTCATCCAGGTACAACGATTCCAACCTTGGCATGGCAGCCAGTTCGCGAAGGCCCTCATCTGTCACCGGCACGCCAATCAAATGCAAGCTGCGTAGCTGTTGCATCTTTGCGATCGTTCGGCAGACGTCGTTTGTAAGGACGGGCGAGCCGATCCGTAGCTGGCTCAGTCGGGGCAGTTCGATGAGCTTGGCAAGGCCGTCACGTGTGATCCTGCTATGAGGCAAGTTCAAGATCCAAAGCTTCTTGCAGCTCAGGAGAGAGTCAATGCCCGCGTCCGTCACGTCGGACTCACGCAGACGAAGGTGTGTTAGGTTCGGCAGCGTGCTGAGATGGATGACGCCTTGGTCGGTGATCTTTCCGCGGTCGATCAGGACGGTATCGATCGCGTGAAACGATTCGTCGGAGACGTCGAAATGCTTCAGAAGCAGTCGGTCGTTGATCTCGAAATCAACGATGTGAAACAAGGTGGACGACGTCTCTTGCAGCGTCGCCATCATCTCTTCCAGCCGATCGTCGGGACGAAGGACGACCAATGGCGGCACCTCATCCTTTTCGGCGGTCAAGGTGCCCACGAGAACCGACACCAAGGCCAGCAGCACGGCCCCCATGATGAAGATGCGGACCCGTTTCACCGTGACCTTTGACCGAAGGGTCGCGACGATTCGTTGCAGGCGAGGTGTTGGGTCGGGTGGCTCCGCTTCGGCCTCGGCATCCTCCGCGGGTTGCTCGACAACTTCGGCGGCGGCTTCGGTCGGCGTCTGTTCTTCGGAAACGTCCTCTTCCTGTTCGTCCGCTCCGGCTGTCCGAATGGACACGACCGGCGGATCCCCGTCGTTCGCCTCACCCGTGTCCTGAGCGGCGTCCTTCCCAGAGGAGGGATCCGGTGTCTCGCTTACTTCGTCTTCAGGGGGCACAGATTCGCCGGGGTTGTATCCTGGCACCGAGACGCCGGTCACCCGGCGTCTCGGTGCACAGTCAAGTTTCGTCGAGAAGCCGGATCATTGAGACGATTGACCCAGAAACCGTCGCAATGTCCTTCGATGCTTCTTATCAGCGAGCTGATTGACCGTCTTCTCCCGCAAGTAGCCGGTCATCAACGAAACTTTCATTGGTCTGTCGATTTTCCTGCGACTTGATGGAGCCGAACCAGACGGGGGCCAGCACGCTGTGTGTGTACTGAACGATCCGCCATTCGACCCCCAAGTCTGCGGTCATGTACCAATGGTCCGGAATCATTGTCAACGTCGTTTGAACGAATTTGATATTCTCGTGCTGGTTTGCCGTGACAATGGGAACGATCTTTTCGTGAAACTCGAAGTAGGAAGCTGTTTTGGTTGAGCGATCCCCTTCGCGCGTTCCCCTTACCCTCCTCGTGTTTGGCTTGGTGTCTGCACTTGGGGTCGCACTGACGATGGCACTGCGTCCGATCGCCGTGCGTCCGGAACGGGGCAAGACAGCAGACGATGTTGGGGACCAACAACTTGCGTCCACTCTTCGGCTCAACCGGATCGCCCTGGCGGCCACGGAAGAGCTGGACACGGCGACCGCGTCGGAGAACTGGAACCGGCTCCATGAAGCGGACCCGACCGATACCGCCGTTGCTATGAATCGTGCGTTGAATGAGCTGCTTCGAGTTGATGCGCTGACGGCCATCGTGCGGGACACTTCTTCCGACCCGGACGAAGTCAACGAGACACGGCAGGTCTTGCCGGCGCGTCTGGCCGCCGCGCGAGACGCGATTGAGGACGTTCGTGCAACGGAGCATGACGCTTCGATCGTTGATTGGATGGCAATGAGGGTGGATCTTCGAGAGGCCACGCTGCTGCCACGCTCGATGACGAAGGCGATTCGACGGGATGTCTTTCATCGCCTGGTTGAGTTGCTGATCGGCTCTCAGGAACCTCTTGTTGAGAACGCGAGTCATCGAAGCGCGAGTCGCGGGCAACGCGTGTTGTTGGCGGGATTGCTGATCGAAGTCTTGGACCAGTTGGAGGACCCGATCGAAGGGATCCCAACCGCGTTTCGCCAACCGGGCACCGACGCGTTGGTGACCCTGTCGGAAGAGCTGCCCGCGAACCTCTACCTGGCGACGCGTGCCGCCCAACTGGCGATTTTGGCCAAGGACCGACGAGCCGCCGAATTGATCCGGCGTACTGGCGCGCTCGCATCTGCCATCGGCCCGACCTTGTCACGACAACTCGACCCGATTGGTCAAACGCCCACGGGGATGGTCGATGCAATCCTCAATGCGATCGAGGACGGAAACTGGCAGGGTGCGGAGTCGAACAGTCCGATCTGGTTCAATCTGTTGACCGCGACCGAGTTGATCAAGACCGACCGGCGACGCGTGACACCTCACCCCTTGGACTTGTTGCGTTTCGATGCCATCCAACGCATTGCCGCGGAGCGAGCGCGCGAAAACCCCTTGGCCGCGGGCCCACGAGAAGTCTCGTTTGCCGCGATTGAGCTGCCATGCGAGTCGACGGCGGAGCTCATTGATACGGTCACCATCGATGCCAACCTGGACTTGCGTCCCGATGTGCTGACACTGCGCCAACTGGAAGCCGGTGCCGAACTGGAATTGATCCTGAACGATGGGGGTGAGCACTGGAACTCGGTAGCCACGCAGGGGCTGCCAGGCACCTGGACAGAAATGATCGTGACGGATCTTTTCATGGTGGATTCCAGCTCGCCCGGACGACTGCGGCGGGATTCGACGGCGGCGCGCCACAACACGTTGCAGTGCGTCGTTGTCTATGGGGATTCAGGCATTCGCATCGTCGTCGTGGACGCTCGCGATGAGTCTTCCGCCGGCGCTCGTCTGACATTGTGGGATCAGAAAAGTGGCTTGGAGGCGACGGGGCCTGTGACGGCCATGACCACGGGAGACCTGGAAGGCGACGGGGACTTGGATCTTGTGATCGCGACACGTGAGAGTATTCAGCCGTGGATCAATCGAGGCAATCGAACGTTCTTCTTGGCTGCGGCTGAGAACAGCGTGGTTCCCATTAACCGCCCCGTGATCGCCATGGAGATTGCGGATGTCGACCGCGACTTGGATCTGGACATCCTCTCATTGCATGCGGGCGAAAGCGACGGCGCGGCGCAGGTGGGATGGTTCGAGAATCTACTGCATCTGCAGTTTCGACACCAAATCCTGGACGCGATCCCAGCGGTTGCCCATGCCAGCAGCCTGTCAATCACCGACTATGACGGAAACGCGTCGTGGGATGTCGTCGTCTCCTCGGGGGGCGCTCTGCAAGCAACCCCGACGTCGACACCCGCTACGGGCGTTTGGAAGCTTGGTAGCTCCTGGACACACCCTCTGTCGCCCGACGGCTCGTCGTTGAACGGCCGGTCGCTTGTCTGCGACCTGGACAATGATGGTCGCATGGAGGTGATGCAGGGCAGGTTTCTGTGCCAATTGCCTGATCTGAGTCAAGCAAAAGCATCGATGCAAACGGTTGTCGTCAAAGGTATGACAGATCGCTTCGCCACCCAACGGGTTGCCGATTTTGACCAAGACGGAAACCTGGACGTCTTGGCTGTCACATCGGATGGTTCGGCAACCAAGGTTTGGACGCTCATCAATGAAACGTCGGATCTGGGCGAGTCGGTGACGGTTCGCTTCAAGGGCATCGACGACAACAACGTTAACAGCGGTCGCGTCAACCATTATGCCGTGGGTTCGGTTCTGGAGTTGTGGGTCGGACCGCACTACCGCAGCCGCGTGATTCGAGACCCCGTCACGCACTTCGGCATCGATGGATCGACTGAGGACGCTTCGATGCGGATCATCTTTCCCAATGGTTTGACCCAGGCGCTGCCGACCGTCACCCCGGGCATGCTCATCGAGGAAGAGCAGACACTGAAAGGCTCGTGCCCTTACCTCTATGCGTGGAACGGTGAGGAGTTTGCTTTTGTGACGGACTGCCTTTGGGCCGCTCCATTGGGCCTTCAGGTCGCACCCGGAATCGTGGTGCCCGATCGACCTTGGGAACATCTCTTGATTGACGGCTCATCCCTTCAGCCCAAGGCAGGGGTGTACGAGCTTCGAATCACGGAGGAACTTTGGGAGGTTGCCTATTTCGATCACCTGTCGCTCACACGCGTGCGGCATCCGGATGACATCCGCGTGTTCACCAATGAGAAAGTCGGGCCAGCAAGCATTGCCGAGCCAAAGCTGCACGCGTTCAAATCGGAGTCTCTCAAGCCCGCTTGCCGGGCAACAGACATGGATGGCAATGACGTTTCCGATTTATTGCGAGAGATCGATCGCCGTCATGTCCGCGGCTTCCAACACCGCATCAGGCAGGGTCTCTGTCCGCCCCACGCCATCGACTTGGTTCTGGCGGATCATTTTTCCGATTCAACCCCGGACGAAGCGCGTGTGCATCTGGTGTTGACGGGCTGGATCCTCCCCACGGACACCTCTTTGAATATTCAGATCGACCAGAATCCCAACTTACCCGCGCCTCAAGCCCCTTCGCTTTGGGTCCCCAGCGAAACGCAACCTGAGCAATGGGTGGAGGCCGATCCCTACATCGGCTTTCCGGGCGGCAAGAACAAAACCATCGTGGTCGACATCACGGATCATGTTCGCAGAAGCGACCCTCGCATCCGTGTTCAAACCAGCGCCCAGATTTACTGGGACGCAGCTTGGGTGAGCGTGCGCACCCCCTTCGAGATCAAAGCATCGCGGGATGAGCTCGCGGTTGAAACGCTGCCGATGATTTCCGCCGAAGTAGCATGGCATGGTTTTTCCAAGCGATTGACGAAGGACGCGAGTTCGGCGGAAGTGACGCAATACAACCAAGCGGAGGATGCGCCTCGCTGGCCTCCGTTGCTTGGAGAACTCAGCCGCCAGGGTGACGTGACCCAATTGTTGGATGCGTGGGACGACTCGATGGTGGTCATCGCGGGGGGCGATGAAATCCGCGTTCGTTTCGAGGCACGTCAAAAGGCGGTATCGATACCCCGCCACGCTGGGACAGCTCGATCCGAGACATTTGTGCTGCACGGTGTGGGCTGGGATAAGGACGCCGATCTCAACACCTTAACCGGCCAGTCCGTGGACCCACTTCCATCGCGTGAGATGGCCGCATACCCACCTCGGTTTGATCAGCGTGCCTCGGTTGAGAAACAGCAGCGACAGAATTCGCATCACCGGCGACGGTCTCAGCCGTTTCGATCGTTTTGGTCTTGGTACATGGAGCCATATGGAAACCGGGAAGACGGCTTGGAAAGCGGTGGATAGCCTGGGAGTCTGACGGTTACGTCTGCTAACGGCTCGACTTGGCCCCATTGAGTTGCGTGATGGCAGCGAACCTGCCACCGGCCTCGGGCGTAGTGGCAAGCCGGAAGCGTTTTCTGGGCACCTGATATCTGCAATGACACCTTGAACCAGCCGACTGCTCCTGTCCGCAAGAAACCCAAGACAGTCATCACGGCGCGGCTGCGCCGGGTGCTGTTTGTCGTACTCTCGCTGTTTTCGATCCTCCTGGCGAATGGACTGTACCTGACGTCCATCACCTGGCTCCAATTCTTCACGGGTGACACCTACGAGAACCATCTCTATCAGCTCATGTTCCTGGGGCATTTGGGACTGGGGCTGCTGCTGATTGTGCCGCTGCTGGTCTTTGCTATCGCGCATTGGTGGCGTGCAAAGGATCGTCGCAACCAGCGCGCGGTCAAGATTGGGTACGGGCTCACGTTGGTGGCCGCCGTCTTGTTGGTCACGGGGATCTTGCTCAGTCGCGTTGGGCCCTTTCAATCGATCAGCGGAAACACGCGTTCGGTGGCGTATTGGTTGCATCTGATCATGCCGCTTGTCGCTGGCTGGCTGTATTGGCTACACCGTCTGGTTGGCCCCCGCATCAAGTGGCAAATCGGTCGCCGGGTCGCTTTGGTCACAACGGGATTCGTCGCCATCATGATTGCGATGCAAACAACCGACGCGCGGATCAGCCAGGATCGGGCGCCGGTCGATGGAGACGCGTATTTTCGTCCGTCGCTAGCCAAGACAGCAACGGGAAAGTTCATCAGCGCACGGTCATTGCAAAATGATGACTACTGCCTGTCTTGCCATAGCGAGATTCACGCGAGCTGGCTCCACAGTGCCCACAAGTTGAGTAGTTTCAACAACCCGGCTTATCGTGCGTCGGTACGCGAAACGCGCACGGTTTCGGCCAAGCGTTCGGGGACCGTGCAGGCAAGCCGATTTTGTGCAGGTTGTCACGATCCCGTGCCGTTCTTTTCCGGACAGTTTGATGACCCGAACTACGACGATGTCGACAATCCGACCGCGCACGCAGGAATCACCTGTACGGTTTGCCATGCGATGGTGTCAATCGACAGCCAACGCGGCAACGCCGACTACACCATTGATGAGCCCTTGCACTACCCGTTCGCGTACAGCGAGAACGCAATGCTGCGACGGCTCAACGGTCTCATGGTGAAAGCCAAGCCGGCGTTTCACAAACAACAGATGCTCAAGCCCTTTCACAGATCCGCCGAGTTTTGCAGCACCTGTCATAAAGTGCATTTGCCAGGCGAATTGACAGACTACAAGGAATTCCTGCGTGGGCAGAATCATTACGATAGCTATCTGCTCAGCGGTGTTTCGGGGCATGGTGCGCGGAGTTTCTACTACCCGCCAAAAGCGCAGTCGGACTGCAACACCTGCCACATGCCCGCCATGGCCAGCGATGGCTTTGGAAGCAAATTCAATGACGATTTGGGCACCCAAGCGGTCCACAGTCATCTCTTCCCAAGTGCGAACACGGCGATCGCAACGTGGTATGACGACGAAGCGGCCGTCGATATGCACCGTCAGTATCTGCGCGACACGCTTCGAATTGACTTGTTTGGAATTCGTCGGCCCGGAACCATTGACGGTGAGCTACACGCTCCCCTCGACCAGGCGATTCGAGAGCGATCATTTGGTTTGGAACCTGGTGAAACCGTTCTGCTGGAAACCGTGCTTCGCACGCTCACACTGGGGCACCATTTCACGCAAGGCACCACCGACTCCAATCAGGTGTGGATTGAAGTCACGGTCCGCGTGGGCGAGGCGTTTGAGTTGAAGAGTGGCCATCGCGACGATCGAGAACGTGTGGACACGAATGCCCATTTCGTGAACACGTTCCTGTTGGATCGCAAGGGACAGCGGATTAACCGCCGCAACGCCCAAGATATTTTCACGCCGCTCTACAGTCACCAGATCCCACCTGGTGCCGGCCAAACGATGCACTATCGTCTGCAGGTTCCCGGTGAAGAGGCCTTCACAGATGTCAGCGATGGGATGGGTGAGTTGCACATCACCGCTCGTTTGCTCTACCGCAAATTCGATACTGAGTACCTCGACTTCATTCGTGCGGATCGAGACCCCAATCGCGATCCCTTGGATCTCGGTCAGGTCGGTGACCCCAACGATTTGCCGATCGCCGAAATTGATCGTGACTCGATCACGTTGCCTGTCCTTCTCAGGCGGGCCACGGGCAGGGATGCGATGGCCAGCAAGCAACCATCACGCGACGGGGAAACAGGTGTCACCGCAACGTCGTTTCCCACTTGGCAACGATGGAACGATTATGGAATTGGTTTGCTATTGAAGGGCAAGGGCGAACTGCGAGGCGCGGTGGAGGCCTTCGATGAGGTCGAGAAGTTGGGCCGCTACGACGGCCCCTTGAATCTGGCACGCGTCTTTTCGCTCGAGGGGGATTTGGATGCAGCCACCGAGGCACTTCAGCGAGCATCGCGGATGGAGCCCGCGCCGCCGCCATGGACCTTCAGTTGGCTTTCAGGGGTGATTGATCGACAACAAGGCAACTTGGAACGGGCAGCGGAATCGTTGCGAGGGGTCTTGGAGACGCGGGTTCCAGATCGCGGGTTCGATTTCTCCCTGGACTACGTTGTTCGAAACGAGCTGGGCTTGACACTGATTGACCTTGCTCAGGAAGCCGAGCTGGCCGAAGGAGATGAAGCCGCACGATCCTGGTTGCGGCAAGCCGAAACGGAGTTCCAAACCGTGCTCAAGCTCGATCCCGAGAATGTCACGGCCCATGCCAACTTAGCGGAGGTTTACGCTTGGTTAGGGAATGCAGATCAGGAAGCCCATCACCGGGCCTGGCATGAGCGTGTTCGCCCCGATGAAAACGCACGCGAGGTCGCGGTGCCCCCCGCTCGCAAACGTTATCCGGCGGCGGATCGTGCGGCGGAAGCGGTTACCATTTATCCCCTGTTTGAAACGGGCTCCGATCCAAGTTGATGTCGCAAGATTCATGAACCTAGCCGGAGATGAGAAGCCCCAGGATCAGGATGACGCCAACGACGAAGTGATCGGGCGTGCCTTCAAGCAGTCCTTGGCGGTGATCGGAGTCATCGTTTTTTTGGTTCTCGGCGTTATCGTGGTTTCCCGCTGGAAGACGCAGGACCAGCAGGAGTTCGTCGTGGAAGCTGCTGAGCCGACCAAGCGGAGCGCTTTGGAACAGCCAATCCCGCAGATCCCGCTTACCGATGTGACAGACGAATGGGCAGTTGATTTCGTGCACCAAAGCGGTCGGCGGGGTGATCGTCTGTTGCCCGAAACGATGGGAGGTGGTGTCGCCATCTTCGATGCCAATCGCGACGGGAACCTCGATTTGTTCTGCGTCAATTCTCAAGTATGGCCGTGGGACGCGACATCGGAGAAACCGATTCCAATGCCTGCGGACGGGACGATGGACTTCACGAAGGGCTGTCGTCTTTTTCTAGGCGATGGTGCCGGCCATTTTGAGGACGTGAGCGCATTGTCTGGGTTGAACATCGATGTGTATGGCATGGGTGCCACGGCCGCCGACATCGACAACGATGGCGACACGGACCTATTTGTAACCGCCGTCGGTCGCAATCGACTGTTTCGCAACGAAGGGTCAGCTCAAGGGCCGCCTCGCTTTGTGGACATCACAGACCAATCGGATGTGGGCGGCGATGCGGCGGCTTGGTCTACCAGCGCGGGCTTCGCGGATTTTGACAATGATGGTCTCCTGGACCTTTTTGTGTGCAACTACGTCACCTGGGACCGCGACGTGGATCTAGGGCAAAGCTTCACGTTGGATGGCGTTAGCCGTGCTTACGGTCCGCCCAGGGCGTTCGCGGGGTCCTTCAGCTACTTGTATCACAACGAAGGCGAAGGTCGTTTCGCAGATGTGTCGGAAGAAGCGGGGATCCAAATCGTCAGCCCTGATACGGAAGTCCCTCTGGGTAAAGCGATGGGCGTCACCTTTGCCGACGTCAATGGAGATGGCTATCAAGACATCGTGGTCGCGAACGATACCGTACCAAACTTTCTATTCGAGAATCAACGCGATGGCACGTTTCGCGAAATAGGTCGCTTGGCGGGGATCGCCTTCGACCGCAGTGGCGCCGCACGTGGGGCGATGGGAATCGACTGTTCGTACATGCGCAACGACGAAACGCTTGCGATCGGCATCGGGAACTTTGCAAATGAACCGAGTGCGCTTTACATGTCACGACCGGGGCGAAACCAGTTTGTCGATGCCGCGATGTTCACAGGGTTTGGTCCGCCGACGCGAGTTGGCCTGACCTTTGGATTGCTTTTCACGGACTTGGACTTGGATGGTCGGCACGACGTGTTGGGCGCCAACGGCCATTTGGAAGCGGAGATCAATCGCACCCAATCGACGCAGCATTACGCACAGTCGCCGCAGGTGTTCTGGAATGCCGGTCGAGATGCGGCACACGAATTGGTGCTGTTGAATCGCGATCAGCTGGGCGACTCATTCCTGAAGCCCATGGTGGCACGGGGGGCTGCGTGTGGCGATCTCGACAACGATGGAGATCCCGATCTGGTTCTGGTTGGGAGCCACTCCCGCGCACGGGTGTTTCGAAACGATCAGGAGTTGGGGCATCATTGGTTGCGTCTCCGTCTGGTCGGCAGTCAATGTAACCGCGATGGGATTGGCAGTATCGTCACCGTGACGCTCGGAGACACCCTGCTGAAACGCTGCCTGAACACGACCAAGAGCTATCTCAGCTGTTCGCCTTCCGAACTGTTAGTCGGTCTTGGAAAGCACTTAGGCGTCACGCGCGTTCACGTTCACTGGCCAAGCGGGGATACCGAGCACTTCGAAACCGATCGCTTGGGCCGCGTTTGGACACTTCGCCTAGGAGATGGCGTTCCCGGGCCCTGAAGGCTGCCAATTCTTTGCGTGTTGTTTCGTAACAAGTGCGTGGCGCGATCGCTCTTTCAGGTGTCGCCAAGACAGCCTGACACTGAAAACTAAACGCAAGCTTCGAATGCGGCTAAGCAGCGTCGCTTTTGCAATTGGATGAACAGGACAGGTCAGCGCGGACACCCAACCTTCGACCGCCGCCGGGCAGGTCGGTCGAAGCCATGACCAAGCTTTTTGCCCGGTGAATCTTTCCGCCCAACTCACTTTCAAACGGAGTTAGTCCTATGTTGAAGAATCTTGCACTTGCGATGGCCGGTCTCGTGTTCCTTGTTGGCTCGGCCAAGGCCGATGACGACATGTTGTCTCAGCTGAGTACTTTGGATGTCAGTGCGATCAACGACGCTGCTGCTGACGTCGCGACCCTGGATCTGGATGAACTGGACATGGATGGCATCGACGATGCCAACGAGGACAAAGAAGATGCAGAAGATGCAATCGCAGCGTGCTTCCGACGCATCGGATACAGCGCCTTCGGGCACCACGGTTACGGTTACCGAAGCTATAGCTACGGTCACTACTACCGTCCCTACCGCACGTTCCACTACTACCGCCCCGTTGTCCGCTGCTACCCGATGACTTACGCGACCACCGTGCATGCTCCGGTCTACACGAGCTACTGGGGCTTTCACTGATCGCCCGGTTTCCCAATGGCTTTGAGCCACATCTATCAGGGCCTCAGTTTCAGACCGGCCCGTCATGGCTCTCGCAGCAACCAGCCCGGTGAACCTCTTTGGGGGCACCGGGCGTTTCTTTTTTGGATCGCTCCCCGCACACAACCAACTACTAATCGAAAGTGAATCCCATGCAGAAATCAACCAATCTGAAATGGTCCGCTCTTGCATTTGCCGGCCTCGTCCTGAGCGTCTTGCCCGCACGTGCGCAGCAGCCACTCCCCATTGACCAAGTGGTCACTGGCGTTTCGTCTCAATCGACGCCTGCTTCCGCCCACCATGTCATGGAACTGATGATGAGGCACGGCGTGCTTTGCCGTGGTGTGTCCATCATGCATCAGCCCGGAGCCACCTTTCTGCGTGACGGGTTTGGTCCCATCGCCATGTCGGCAGCGGACTTGGGTGATCTGGAAATCGTCGCCGTCACGCGATGCGCGGACGAGGTGAACGGTCCTGCTGTGAACGTGACGGTCCGAAACAACTCAACTCGCTGTGTACATGGGTTCCATGTCAGTGCCGTTGCGCTGCGGAGCTCCATTCTGCCCCAGTGTCCAGCTGCAATCACGTGTGTGGCGACCCTGGAAGCAGGCGAGTGCATCGACGTGAACGTGTGCCTGCCAGAATCGGCTTGGGACATGGCACGCCGTGGCGTGGAGGCATTTCCTCTGACGCGAATCCTGATTGCGATTGACAGTTTGGACCGATTCATGGAAAGCAACGAGAGCAACAATTTCCAGTTGCTGGATTTTGTCACGCTGCCTGTGCAACCGGTTGAAGTGGAAATGACTGCTGTGGAGCCGGAACCAGCTGAAGAAGCCGTGCCGCAAGCACCGGAGAATCCTCAATCGCCAGTAGATCCCAACGCGCTGCCTAAAGGCTTTGATCTTGGTCGTCTCGGAGTTGACGCCTAGTCGTCCGACTGCCAGGATCCTGCGTGATACGCATTCGACGCGCATCGCATGGCGACACCAAGACCGACAACGCCCCTTGATGGCTAGCGCATGAGACAGAGCAAGGCATGAGAATTCTGTTGACGAATGACGACGGTGTTTACGCCCCGGGGCTATCTGCGCTAGCCCACCAGCTGCGGCATCTCGGTGAAGTGGTCATCGTTGCACCAGCAACCGAGCAATCGGGTGTTGGGCACTCGATCACGTACTTGACACCATTGGTCCCGAAATCGATTCACCGCGAGGGTCGTCATTGGGCATGGGCCGTGGAAGGCTCGCCAGCCGACTGTGTCAAGTTGGCGATCGCAGAACTTCTCCGGGACGATCCCGTTGACCTCGTTGTCAGTGGCATCAACAACGGACTCAATGCAGGGATCAATGTCCTGTATTCCGGGACCGTGGCTGCGGCGATCGAAGGGGCCTTCTTTGGGGTCACCAGTGTCGCGGTGTCTTTGGAGCATAGCGAAGACGCGGACTTTGATGCAGCTGCCGTGATCGCGCGCAACGTGATCGGTGAAGTCGTGCGGCATCCGGAATCACGCGGACGGCTGTTCAATCTCAACGTGCCGACAACCGCAACCGCTTCTTCCCGAGAAGTGAAGGTCGTCCCAATGGGATTGGCCCAATATGGTCGTCGCTACGAAAAACGACAGGACCCGGGTGGACGCGATTACTATTGGGCTCTCTGGAGCGAACCGAAGGAGCCACCGGCCGAAATGAGCGACCTTTCACAGCTGCGGCACGGCAACATCACCCTGACGCCGCTCGATTTTAACCTGACGCGTCACGACCTGTTGCAGGCGATGTCGGAGTGGAATCTGCGAGCTTGATCAAACACCCGAACGTGGCACGAGTCGGCAGGGGGAGAAAACGGTGACGTCGATTCAATCCAGGCTCGCGCCCAGGTTGGTACAAACGCGCTTGATCGCGATTCTGGCCATTGCGCAGGCGTTGGGAGACGTCAGGGCATCTGATAGTCTCGGCGACTGGCCCGGTGTTCGCGGACCCGGGGCGGGCGGGGTCGCCATGGGCGCGCAAGCGAATCCGACCGCAAGACCGAGGGCAGTGAAGGGGCGACCGAACATCTTGTTCATCGCCGTGGACGACCTGCGTCCCAACCTGGGCTGCTACGGAGACACGCTTGCCACGACGCCCCACATCGATCGGCTTGCGGGTCGCGGGGTGTGTTTTCGCCGCGCCTATTGTCAAGTCGCCGTGTGCAACCCGTCACGCGCGAGCCTCATGACAGGCTTGCGACCGGACACCCTGGGCGTGTGGACGCTCCCGATCCACTTTCGCGAAGCCAAGCCGGATGCGATCACCCTGCCGCAATGGTTTCGCCGCTTCGGCTACACCGCCGTCAGCCATGGGAAGATCTATCACAACCCGACTCCCGATCCTCAGTCGTGGAGCGAGCCGATACGCAAGTTGCCATCGCTGCCCGCGTTCTATCCCAATGGAACACGCGACCTCGTTCAGAACGCGATGGCGCAACTGCCACGACGCGATTGGCGCAAGAACAACATCCGCGGACCTGCCACAGCAGCCCCGGATCTTCCCGACAACCAGCTTCTCGATGGTGCACGAACCGACATGTGCATCGAAGATCTACGCCGGCTCGGCAAATCCAATCAGCCTTTCTTCTTGGCGATGGGCTTCATACGACCCCACCTGTCGTTTGTTGCACCCAAAAAGTATTGGGACCTGTATGACGCGAATCAATTCGAAGTCCTTACGAAGCAACCAATCCGATCGGGCGTGCCACAATATGCTTTGCATAACAACTCGGAGTTGTCCCATTACGTCGACATGATCGATGTCCCTCCCCCCTGGGCGGAGGACGAACTGGATCAAGATCGTGCGAGACGTTTGATTCATGGCTACCACGCGTGCGTGAGTTACGTCGATGCACAGATCGGTCGTCTGCTCGATGCCTTGGACGAGGAGGGGCTCGACGGCAACACGATCGTCGTGTTGTGGAGCGACCACGGGTACAAGCTGGGTGAATATCGGGGTTGGGGCAAAATGACCAACTATGAGATCGACACACGAGTCCCTCTGGTCATTTCCGCGCCGCAGTATGTGGAAACGGCGGGAGAATGCACCGACGCGTTGGCGGCGTTGCTGGATCTCTTCCCAACGCTGTGCGACCTTTCCGGTCTTGAGATGCCGTCTTTTGTCGAAGGCAAGAGTTTGGTTCCGGTTTTAAGGGATCCCGGTACCGCGGTTCGCGATGCCGCGGTGAGCCAGTACTACCGACGACTTTCCGACCGCGAAGTGATGGGCTACGCGCTGCGCACAGACACGTATCGCTACGTCGAGTGGCGTGAGTTCGCAACCGGAGACGTGATCGAGCGAGAGCTTTACGAACATGATTTGAATCCGGAACCCGTGCTTGGGGATGCCGAAGACCGTAACCTGGTCGACGCGGCGTCTCCGGATCTGGTCGATGAACTTTCGAGCCTCCTGAACGAAACACATCCACCGCGACGGTTGGTGATGACGCCGGCAGTGCACACGAGCCCGTCCGGCGCGGGACGCTGGCCAGTGAAGCTGACCTTTCGCAACGAATCGCGTGGGCTGATCACCGCCTATCCGATCTTGCCAACCGGCCAACGAAACCGCGGCCGATCGATCAAGCCGGGCGAGGCCCACACATTTCAAGCCAGGCTTGGTGGTGTGTACGTCATCGAAAGTGTCGATGGATCCATCCACGAAATCCATTCGCCGCGATGGCCTGAGAGAACCGTCGTCATCGGTGATCACGAGAACTCATTTGAACGCTGAATTCGGGATCATGACCCGGCCCGTTGCCCACGACTCCGATTTGGCAGAAACTGCGAGTGGGAAACGAGTCCTCGCTTCTCAAATCTGACGCCAAGACGATTTCACGCTACGTTCACTGGAGTTTCGATATGGATGTGAAAGACGCGATTTACCAACGACGAGCGATCAAACACTTTGACGCGAATCATCGAATGAGTGCCGAGGAAGAAAAGGCGTTGTTCGAAACCATGATTCAGGCGCCCACCAGCTTTAACATCCAGCACTGGCGATTTGTTGTCCTTCGTGACCCTGAGTTGCGGGCCAAAGTCCGGACGGAGTTCGGCAACGATCAGGCACAGATGACGGATGCTTCCCTCTTGGTTCTGTTCACGGCCGATATGAAGGCCTGGGAGAAGGAGCCCGCCCGCTACTGGGCGAACGCCCCGCAAGAAGTCGCGGACTTATTGGTTGGCTGGATGGGGCCGTTCCACGAAGGCCGGGAGTGGCTTCAACGCGATGAGGCCCAACGCTCGATTGGTATGGCGATGCAGACGCTGATGCTGGCGGCACAGGGCATGGGGTATCAGTCGTGTCCGATGATCGGGTTCGACATCGACGAAGTCGCCAAGCTCATTCAACTTCCGGACGATCACGTCATGGGACCCATGGTCGCGATTGGAAAAGGCACGAAGGACGCTTGGCCGAAACCTGGCCAGTTGACGCTTGAGGAGCTTGTCAAAGAAAACGGCTTCTAGTCGTCGGCCCGCATTCATGTCTCCGCATTGTGAAGGGCAAAGCGGGGCGAAACGCTCAACGAGCAGCGAATGGATGCGGTATTGATAAGGTTGAATCGAAGTGGAGAACCAATGCAACTCAGGCTCAGTCAAATCACGGGGATCCTGTCTGACATCGCCCCCTTGGGTCTTGCGGAGGGCTGGGACAACGTTGGGCTCTTGCTTGGTGACCGGCAGATGGAGATTGCCAAGGTAATGACGTGCCTGACGATCACACGCTCCGTTGTTGAGGAAGCGGAGCAAGAGGATGTCGACTTGATTGTCAGCCACCATCCGTTGCCTTTCAAACCTTTGGGTCGCATCACGACCGACACGATCCCAGGTGAAATGGTGTGGCGTCTCTGTCGGTCCGGCGTGGCCGTCTATTCCGCTCACACCGCATTCGATTCGGCCATTGGGGGGATCAACGATTTGTGGGCGGCGCACTTGGGACTGCAGAATCCCGCTCCGTTGATCCCGAGTGATTCGGACCCCACGGTCGGGGCAGGCCGCCAGGGAACGCTGATCCCACCTGTCACCGCTGGCGACTTGATGAAAACGGCTGCGAAGCGGGGGGGAGCGACGCGACCGCGATTGGTCGGCGACCGAGACAGCGCCGTGACACGACTGGCTGTCGCTTGCGGCAGTGGCGGCAGTTTTTTGGGGGCTGCAGCCCGGCAGGGCTGCCAGGCTTTGCTGACCGGGGAAGCGACCTTCCATACGTGTTTAGAAGCGCAGGCCCGTGGCATCGCGCTGATCTTAATCGGGCATCACGCCAGTGAACGCTTTGCCATGGAGACCTTGGCGGGTCGCTTGGAGGATGCCTTGGATGCTAGCATCCGCGTCTGGGCGTCCAAACGCGAATTCGACCCCATTTCCGTCGACAGCGATCTCAGTTGACCGCGTGTGTTGGAACCCCTAACGTTGGAATTCCCAGCGGTTTACGCGAATTTTGCCGATTGGGCATCGTCTTGAGCGAATGCAGGTTGCTAGACCTGCCGTCGAGAAATCCCAACAAAAACATTTTGTCGCCACCAGCCCATCCCACCCCCTTCTCACTCTATGTCCATCTTTGAACGCATTTGGGACCTTCTGGGCCTTCTCTTTGGAGGCACCTTTGAGCGCGTCGGGCAGCTCGCTACCAGCGTTTTTGGCTCCGCAAACGCGCGTCAGGTTGCCCGATTGAGCGAGCGAGTTGAACGCATCAACACGTTGGAATCGCGGTTTGCGGAGATGACTGATGATCAGCTTCGCGAGCAAACGCTCGATTTTCGAAAACGACTTCGCGAAGGCCAGACTCTGGATGACATCCTGGAAGAGGCTTTTGCCGTCTGCCGTGAAGGCGGGAAGCGGTTCCTCACGATGCGTCACTATGACGTGCAGTTGATCGGAGGGATGGTGTTGCACAGTGGCGCGATCGCGGAAATGGTGACGGGTGAGGGAAAAACACTCGTCGCCACGCTGCCCGCCTATCTGAACGCATTGGAGGGAAAAGGCGTTCACGTTGTGACGGTCAACGATTATCTCGCGCGGCGTGATATGGAATGGATGGCCCCGCTCTACCTCAATTTGGGTTTGACCGTGGGCGCGATCCAATCGGGCATGTCCGTCTTGGAAAAACAAGCCGCCTATGCCTGCGACATCACCTATGGGACCAACAACGAGTTTGGATTCGATTACCTACGCGACAACATGCGGCCTGCGGGCAAGGGTGACGATCGCTTCCCCGAGGAATCGCAACAGTGCCAGGGCCCACTGAACTATGCCATCATCGACGAAGTGGACAACATCCTGATCGATGAAGCCAGGACGCCACTGATCATTAGCGGCCCAGCCGACTTGGATCTCGGTCGCTATTCCGACGCCGACCGCGTTGCACGGCAACTGAAGAAGGAAGAGCACTTCACCGTCGACGAGAAGCAACACAACGTCACCCTGACCGATGAAGGGGTTCGCGAAGCTGAGAAGTTAGCCGGCGTGGAAAGCTTCTACACCGCGGGCAACATGGAATGGCCGCATCTGATCGACAATTCATTGAAGGCGCATTTTCTGTACAAGAGGGACGTCAACTACGTCGTCAAGGATCGCGAAATCGTGATTGTCGATGAGTTCACCGGCCGTCTGATGGAAGGCCGCCAATGGTCGGACGGATTGCACCAAGCCGTCGAGGCCAAAGAGGGTGTTCCCATCAAGCAGGAAACGCAAACGTTTGCCACGGCGTCGCTGCAGAACATCTTCAAGATGTATCGCAAGCTATCTGGGATGACCGGAACCGCGATGACGGAAGCGGATGAGTTTTACAAGATCTACAAGCTGGATGTGGTGGCGATTCCCACCAACCGCGGCCTACAGCGGATCGAGCATGCTGATCTCATTTACTTGACCGAGAAAGACAAGTTTGAGGCGCTCGCCGATGACGTGGAACGAACTCACAAATGGGATGTGGTCACACTGAAAGACCAATCCGAGGTTTGGGGAAAGATCAAGGATGATTCGGGGGACACGGTCTCGTTGATTCCCAAGGGCGAGAAGAAGCCCATCACGATTGATCGACCTGAAATCACGGCCGTTGAAAAGGCAGGGCGACCTGTTCTGATCGGCACCGTCAGTATCGAGAAGAGCGAACGTTTGTCGGGCCTGTTGGAGCGGCGCGGCATCAAGCACGACGTCTTGAATGCGAAACAGCACGGACGTGAAGCAGACATCGTGGCGCAGGCAGGGCGAATCAATGGTGTGACCATCGCGACTAACATGGCCGGGCGAGGGACCGACATCATTTTGGGTGGTAACCCAGAGAACTTGGCGTGGAGCCAGTTGCAGCATAAATACCCCACGCGTCTGGAGGTTCCCGACGACGAGTGGAATGGGCTGGTCAAAGAGATTGACGAACGCGAGGGCATGTCAGCGCAAGGCGAAGTGGTTCGCGAACTTGGCGGTCTGTACGTGATTGGTACGGAACGCCACGAATCCAGACGCATCGATTTACAGCTGCGAGGCCGCTGCGGACGCCAAGGTGACCCGGGGAGCAGTCGATTCTATTTGTCCCTGGAAGACGATCTGATGCGGATCTTTGCGGGCGATTTCGTCCGCAGCATGATGGAACGCATGGGGATGCAAGAAGGGGAAGCGATTGAATCGAGCATTGTGACGCGGCGCATCGCAGCCGCTCAAAAGAAGGTCGAGGAACGTAACTTTGAGATTCGAAAGAATCTTCTGGAATACGACGAGGTGATGGATGAGCAGCGCAAGCGCGTTTATCGCTATCGCCAGGCACTGCTGGACGGACACAGCTCCAGCAACATGATCCTGGACCTCATACGCGGTCAGATCGATTCACACGTGGATGTGTTCTTGGAACCCAACTATGGACCGGAGTCGTTCGCTTCGTTCGTCGGTGGGCGTCTCGGTTGTCAATTGGAGGGTCGCGACTTCCTCAACATGGATTTCGAATTGGCCGTCAGTTACGCCAAAGACCAGGCCGAACGCGCTGCGGAAGTGACTGTTGCGGAAGCGGTCGAGGAGAACCTGCCCGATGGCATGGAAGACGAGTGGAATTGGAAGGCGTTGGCGACTTGGTCCAACACTCGTTTGGAAACGAATTACCAACCGCACAAACTGCAGCGGATGGATCGTGATGAGATGATCGACGAGATGGTCGCGAAGGCGCATGAGTTGATCGAGGCAACCGATCTGTCCGAGGGACAACCCTTGCTGGATGCCGAGTATGGTCTGAAAGTGCTCTGTGCGTGGATGCGACACAAGTTCAACATCGACTCCGAGCCCCAGGAGTTCAAGGAGATTGAAGACCGGCGTGTGGTTGCCACCACGTTGTTCGATCGTGCCGCCACCGCCTATGAAGAAAAGGAATCTGAGTATCCCGTGCTCACCGGCTTGTCGCGTTTCACCACCAAACAAGGGGCGCAGGTCACCTTGGATCGCGAAGGCTTGGTGGCGTGGTCCCAGGGGCGATTCAACGCCAACCTGTCAGTCGAGGACGTCAAACTCAATCGCGACGACTTAAAGAATCAGCTGATCGTCTACAGCCGCGAGGCGTCCAGTGCCAGCGATGTGATGCAGGCGGAAGCGGAGACGCGTGTGCAATCGTTGTTCGAAGACGCCGACGAGGACACCACGGCCTCACTCGCATCCGGGCAGACCGGCAAACTAGATGAACTGGTTGGGTGGCTTCAGTCCACGCTGGATCATGATGTGAGCAGTGAGGACCTGGCGCGGATGAACCGCTCTGAGCTCAGTCTGGTCGTCAACGGTGCCGTCGAGGACAAGTACCATCCGGAAATGCGTCGGATGGAACGTCAGATTTTGCTCAACATCGTGGACGATTCTTGGAAAAATCATCTGCTGACCATGGACCATCTGCGAAGCGCGGTGGGTCTCAAGGGTTACGCCCAGATGGACCCCAAGGTCGAGTACAAACGCGAAGGCATGCGGCTGTTTGAGTCCATGTGGGAATCGATCGGTGAACGTGTGACCGACCTGATCTTTCGGATGGAGTCATTCAACGAAGAATTCATTCGGAGCACGTGGGTCGACGCGAAGGCGAGTCACGCCGACGCGAGCTCGGGTGCTGCCGCTCAGATGCAATCCGACACCGCTCACCAGCGTGCCGCGGCGGCCAACAACGATGACGCGCCGAAGGCACAAACCATACGCAAGGATTCCGGGCAGCTTCGCCGCAATGACCCGTGCTTCTGTGGTAGTGGTCGCAAGTACAAATCGTGCTGCATGCGCAAGCAAAAGCCGACGGGCGGCAGTGCTGCGTAGCTCATGCTTGAGGGTTGCCGCATCGTCCGCCGCACCTTGGTGTTCGGCTGACGGGGTTCGGCACGAGTTTCGTCCTGGTGTACACCGAGTCAGGCTTGTCTCCGCCGGGGCAAAATCGATAGGCTTGTGACGGGAGCGGTGCAAGACTAGTGCTTTGTCCAGATTCAGTATTGGGGTTCCCTAGATGAGCCGAAGGGCGTTAGCCCCGGTTATCGCGGCAGGAACCGGGGCTAACGCCCTTCGGCTGATCCCAAGAATCAAACATTGGCAAAGCGCAAGCACGCGCTAAATGAGGATCGAAACCCGCCATTGGTGATGGCACCGCGTTGGATGGAGAAACATCAGGGATGGTGTTTAACGTTTTGTATCTTTTGGCGATCGGGATTGTGTCGCCTTGGATTGCCGTCCGCCGCTTTCGGCATGGAAGATACCGGCGGGGTGTTCGCCAGAAGCTGTTGGGGCTATCAGCCGTTGAGGCCCGGAAACTCCGCGGGGACGCCACAGATCTCGTCTGGGTCCATGCGGTCAGCGTTGGCGAGGTCAATTTGCTCGTCGGCTTGATTGATCGCTTGCGAGAGCAAATGCCGGGCGTTCATCTCGCTATCAGCACTTCGACTGACACCGGTTACGACCTTGCGGTGAAGCACTTTGGGGTCGACAGCGTCTTCTTCTGTCCACTCGACTTCACGTGGGCGGTGCGGCGAACGCTACGACATCTCAACTGCAGGATGTTGGTGCTGACGGAGCTGGAGATTTGGCCTAACCTCATTGCTTCGGCAAGTGCCTTGGGCTGTGATGTCGTCGTCGTCAACGGACGCTTGAGCGAGCGGAGCGCAAGGGGCTACCAGCGTTTCTCCTGGCTGACACAGCCCGCGTTTGAGCGTCTGACGGCGGTTGCCTGCCAAGACCCGCTTTCGGCGGCGAGATTTCAGGCTTGTGGTGTTGCCGCATCACGGCTCCACACGACGGGCAACATGAAATTCGATGATGCGCCGGAGGATCGTCACCACCGTGAAGTGGTCGAACGTATCAATTGGTCCGGTGCCGACCCCTGGCACTGCGTCTGGTGTTTTGGCAGCACGCAAGACGGTGAGGAGGCCATGGCTCTGCGTGTGTACAAGCATTTGATCGATCAGCACCCCGAGTTGCGGTTGATCTTGGTGCCGCGACATGCGGAACGATTTGATCAGGTGGCAGCGTTGATTAAGGCGAACGGATTTCGGCTGATCCGTCGCAGTCGGGATGATGATCAGTATCACGATCAGTGGGATTCCGACGAGGTGATCTTGATTGACACGATTGGCGAACTTCGTCAGTGGTGGGGTGTGGCATCCATCGCGACGGTCGGCGGTAGTTTTGGTACCCGTGGTGGACAGAACATGCTGGAACCGGCCGGCTATGGGTGCGCTGTCTCGTTCGGCCCCAACACCGTTCACTTTGAAACGATCGCCGGTGAGTTGATTGAGGCGGGAGGAGCGACCCGTCTCCAAGATGAGTCGGAATTGAGTACGTTCGTTGCAAACTGCCTGGATGACCCTGGACGCATTGAACGAGAGGGGGAGGCCGCGCGGAGAGTGATCCAGCGCCATCGGGGAGCACAGTTCAGGACGATTCAGTCGCTTCGCCAGGCCTGGTCTGCAGGGGCCGCGTGAGGAAAATCAGACGTTGTGCGAGCTTGCGGACGCCCTATGCCAGGATGAACGCGGCGGTGATTTCACAGCACCACCCTCGGCAACGAGAGCGTTCGCGGACTCCCCTCCAGAACACCTCACGAAAGAATATCTCTGGGAGTGAGACTCATTCGGGCCTAAATATTCGTCGTCAATTTGACACGGTCGAGATATGGCGTAGGTTTCCCATTGGGGAATGGTATTCGCTTCACGCTCACCACCTGCATCCATGCCATCAGCTGAACTCACAGATCGTCAACAAGAAGTGTATGATCTGATTCGCACGCTGATTTATGACCGTGGATACGGGCCGACGGTGCGGGAGATCGGGGAGCAGTTTGGGATCAAGAGCCCGAATGGGGTGATGTGCCACCTCCGGGCACTGGAAAGAAAAGGCTTGATCACCCGAAAAGCCAATAAGTCTCGGGCGATTGAGTTGACCGGATCGGCGAAAGCGGGTGGTCACAACCCAAGATACGTCGGCCTCGTTTCGGAGCGAGGGGGAGCGATCGATCTGCAGTCCGAGGACACGGTGGAACTCAGCTCGCCGTTAACGGGGGCCAACCGGATTGCCGTGAGGGTATCGGGCGACTATTTGGTGAACGCTGGAATCAATGATGGCGATACCGTGGTCCTTGAGCTGGGCGAAACCGCGACGAATGGACAGTTGGTGCTGGCGGTGGTTGAGCGGTTCGGAACGGTGCTTCGATTTTGGGACGCAGGCGCCGATCATGTTGAGCTGCGCGCCGCCAATGCTGCCGTCGCTCCCCTCCGTGTTGATGCCCCGTCGATCATCGGGATCGCCGCGATGGTGTTTCGAGACCTCTGATTGTCGAGCAAGAGCGAACGTTTTCAGTGGACTAGGCTTGGACGGGCTCGGTCTCAGGAACGTTCGTGAATTGCACGGCCGGAAGCGTAACCCAGAACGTCGCCCCCTGGCCTGGCTGACTCGCAACGCGGACTTCACCGCCCTGGGCTTGGCTGAGGTTCTTGACGATCGCAAGCCCTAGTCCGGTGCCTTTGGTATCGCGGCTGTTCTTGCGCCCCCGGTAGAAGCGTTCAAAAATGCGAGATTGTTCGTCAGCTTCGATGCCAATGCCGGTGTCTTCCACCACGATCGCCCAAGACGTTTCTTCCGGACGAATTCGGACGTGTACGCTGCCGCCGGGAGGCGTGTAGCGAACGGCGTTGCCGATCAAGTTGTTGACAATCGTCAGCGTCGCCTCGCGATCCGCGATGACCTTGGCGTTGTCATCCAATGCCTCGACCGCCAATTGCACATCGCCAGCCTCCGCGACGGGCAGGTAGGTGCTGGCAGATTCTTGGATCAAATCCGGCAAAACGACACTCACCAGATTCAATTTGTCACGCCCGGCTTGCGCCCGCGCCAACTGCATCATGTCATTGATCAGGCGTTCCAGACGCGAACACTGGGTATGGATCTGAGACAGGAAGTGTTCGGCCGCATCGGGGTCGTCTGAGATCGCTAGTTCAACGGTTTCTGCGTAGCCCTTGATCGCTGCGAGCGGGGTCTTCAATTCATGCGAGACATTGGCAATGAACTCTCGCCTGACTTGCTCCAAATGGCGTGCTTCGGTTTCGTCGCGGATGGAAAGTTGTAGATTGGCCGCCTGTCCGGTGTCGATCAGGTTGACCCGTACGCGAAGCGGTCGTACTTCGTTGTCCAGTGCGACCTCAACCAAGACTTCTTGCGGCTGTTTCTCGGCAACGGCAATGCGGATCGCTTGCAAAAGCTCTGGAAGTCGTGCGATTTCTGCGATGGGACGCCCCAGCAATCCTTCGCGACTCTGGATGCCCAGAAGGTCGGCAGCCGAGGGATTGATTAAGAGTACGTGAAGGTCACTGGACAAAACGATCACGCCGTCCGTCAGATTCAACAGGGCTGTGGCGTTTTGACGTGTTTCAGCGTGAAGGGCATCGAGCTTCCGTTTCCAGCCTTCGGCTTCCGCCTGCACTTTTCGGTGCTTCGCGTCCGTTTCCCCGATCACGGTTTGGAAACGAAGGTTGAGGAGCGTCACCCACATGCCGCCACCGATTAAACAAATGAGCAATGAAAGCCACATGTACCCCGTGGCAGCTGCGAAGCCGGCAACGCAGAGCATCGCCAGCACCACACGACCTGGTGACGAGAATCCAGTGGGGGCTAGCCCATCATTGCGATGATATCGCTGGTCTGCCAATGAATGATCCTTCAGGAACATGACAAGGCGAACGGGTCAATCGGTGTCTCCAGGAATCGCTGCGAACATCTGACCAAGGATGTTCTTGCATTCATAAGGATGCTTTCGCGACCGATCGATTCTTCCTTGGTAATATGAACGCCGTGGTCTACCTCAACAAGCCGCATGTTGCGGATCGCCGCGTTCTACCTCGTTCGCTGACGCCATTGCGACAATCATCGGGACGGGCGGCTTTGCCGCCCATTCAGATGCACTACACTCCAGAAATTGGGGTTTGTTGGTTGGACGGCTCGAGACGGATACGGTGACGAGAGCATTCCGATGAAGTGGTTGGGAACGAAGCGTTGAGTCCGACGAAGCAAGCCATGGATGCATCGGTCAGGTCCATCGCGGAGCCGGAGTCGGCTTCGCCGAGCAATCTGAATCGAATCGGCCCAACCGAAATCACGGGTGGATGCCTGTTGGCGTTGGGTTCCGCGGTCGTCTCCTGTGTCCTTCTCTTAGTCAACGGCGCTTTTGTGATGGCCTTGCTGGCTGCCTTTGCGGCCGGGGGCGTGGCGTGGATTACAAACCCGAAGGTGAGCCAGTTCCTTTTGTTTTCGCTGCCAGTTGCGATGTTGGTGGTCCAGTGGATGATGATTGACTACCTCCGCTGGTTGATTCGTCGATCGACGTACCGTCAGTTAGAGACCAAGGACGTTGGTCGATGAGTTCAGCCAGGTTGCCTTGTGGTTCAAGAATGAGCTCATCCTCCCTGACGAGGACGCACGACTCTTAAAAGGGAGCGAATCAGCGGTCGTACCGATTCTGCGGGTTTTGATGCCTTCCGGCGTTCCAGGACACCCGCAAAAGCAGGTTGTGTGAACTCGACTTGCTGTTAACGATCAGGCAAGTTGCGTAAACTGTTGGGATGTCGAGGTATTCGACGTCCTTCTCTTCGGACTCTTCCCGCTATGCGTGACCCCTTCAGAATCTGCTGCTTCGGATTCGACTCGGGCACCCGTTGCCGAAGGTGGCTGGAACATCGGACCTTGCCGGTGCGCTTTGCTGGCCCTCGGTTCTGGAGGTTCGCAAGCGACGGGGGTTTCGCGCGCCTGTGGTTGATACCGATTCTTTGGTTATCAGGCGCGATTGCCTTCGCACAACCACCCGGGACACTACCCCCATCAAACGACAAGGCAGATTCCGTCGACTCTTTACCTCAGGCGTTCATGTTTTTGGACGAGACCGGGACACCGGTGGTGATGCCACGCCTGACCTTTGAGGAGCTGGATCGGCTGCAACGATTGGATCTTGGGATCCAAGGAAGCGAAGAGCGTCACCAGATTGAACGGATTGATATTCAAGCACGCGTGAACGGCAATCGCGTGGCGATGGAAGTTGTCATCGACTTGAGACTTGAGCCGCCAGTAAGGCAGGTCGCTTCCAACGGCACCCTTTCATCGCGTACCTATTCCATCGATTTGGCAATGTCTGATCTTCATCTTGTTCAGGTGTTGTCGGTCGATGGGATCAGCAACGCGCGATTCTCATTTGAAGAGAGGGGTGAGACCGCATCAGCAGGGTATCGACTCCGTGTTCCCTGGGCCTCAAGCGGCGATCTCCGTTTGCGTCTCAAGATGTCGACGGCGGTCACTCGGCAGGGTCTGAATCAAGCCACTCTGAATCTTAACCTGCCACGCGCTCCCACGAAGGTGGATCTGAAGATTGATGCGAGAGATCAGCTCCGATGGTGGGATCGCGAGTTACGACTTACCGGCGAGCCGCTGGCTCCGGGGGCGACCGTGGTGACTGCCGAAATTGTGGGCAACCGGCGCGACCTGATTCGCCCGATGGAAGACGCTCGCTCGGGTCGATTTGCAATTGAATCCAATGGCGGTGAACTTGGCGTGCTGTGGCAGGTCACGTCGGAAGGCAATGCAACCGACATCTTGATGGAGTCCAAAGTTGACGCCACTTTGGATTGGTCAACCCCCGATGACGGCGTCACCATGCGTGCCCGAATCGAGGCCACCCATTTGCGCAATGAACTCACCGCATTCACTGTTCTCTTGCCTCCGAATCTCGCGTTGATCGGGACGCCAAGCGTCGTGCCCGGCGATCTGAGTGCGTTGAGCGATGACAGCGAGGCAGGCGTGGGCGACGCTTCGTGGCGAGTTTTGGTCGGCGCGAAGGGCGACGTTGTCAAGTCAAACAGAGCCAACACTCGGACTGATAACGAAGGAACCGGCAACGCGAATTCTCTAGTCCCGATCATCGCACGCCGTATCCCCGCCTCATCGAACAGTGACCCTCGACCCGGCGACATGCGATCCGCAGTGATGATCCTGCAACTGCGTCTGCTGAAATCGAACGTCAACGCCAGCAATCCCATGATGGTGCGTTTGCCAGTGCTTCACGACTCGCTGTCGAGCGAGGGCACGCTCCAGATCATCACGGGTGATTCCAGTCAGCTGCGTTGGCGTGTCTCTGACGGGGTCTCGGTGCTGCTTGCCAATAACGAAAGTGATGTGGGGCCGAGTTATCAATTCCAATTCAATGCACCGGAGTCGACGCTTCCCGTTTGGCTATCACGGCAGCTGCAACGCAAGCCATTGCGTGTATCGGGCCAACTGGAGATTGATCCGGGGCAGGAACGGCTGGCGTTGCGGGTTCAAAGTCTCGTGGGGCCGCTGGCACCCGAGGCAATCCGCCTAATACCTGGGGACTGGCGGCTGGTTGAAGTCACGCCGGTCGATTCTGACACATCGACCAGCGATCCCCTCTTGATCGCGGAAGATCAAGCGGGAGTGCAGTGGCAGTTGAATCCAGATGCTGTTGAGGTTCCAACGGGCTACGCGCTGACATTGGTCTCGATGCGAGGTCAGTCCGGGGACGCGGTTGGCCCGCTCGAAAGGAACGACGACGCCGGTGCTTCCGCATCGGAGCTCGATGGAAGCGCGATGATCCGTTTACCTACTTTGGAAGCTGCCGATGAAACGATTCAGATCGGCGATGTTCGATTGGCCGTGAGTGGTAGCCGCGGGCAGGTATGGGTGACGGATGTGAATGCCAGTCTCGGCGTCCGCAATCGGCCGGGGTTTCCGAAAGAGGTCACTGTTTCCGGTGACGCAAGTGCGCCCGTGCTTGTCGGGAGACTGGTTCCCATGCCAACCGAGATCGAGCTTGAAGCCGCCGCTTCGATGAACTGGGGCAATGTGGGATGGGAGGTGCGGCATCGATGGAATCTCAGTCCCTCAGCAGATCTGGGGGGACGACTGTCGATTCAATCGAGCGAACCGCTTGGCGGCGACCGGTTCGTGACCGCGTTTGTGGACGGGACGCCTGCGATTGTCGACGTGGATGAATCAGGGAACGCCGCCATTGTCTCACCCCGTCTGAATCAACAGCCGGTGCGGATCGAGATCGTCGATCGAGTCCAGCGGACCCTCGATTCGAGCGCCATCGAAGTTCCCGAGGACCAAAGCCCTGCACGGAACGCTGTCGGTGAAACGCGGCCAGATCAGATCGCGTTGATCGCTTCCGTGAAGCCCGCGGTGGACCAAATCGTCTACGGTGCTCCCTTCGAGTTGAGCGTTCCCCATCGTCGTGTGGATGATAAGGGGGAACTCTGGCGAGTTTCGGTGGAACGAGACGAGGCGCAGCGCGGCTCCATGGAACTGTTGGTGGCTCCGGCGGACGCGAGCGAGATGGGTGGAGCCGCAGGCGATTCCAGTTCAACGGCTTCACTGACGCCGACGTCCCCCATGCAAACATGGCGTTTCGCCGCGATCCCCGAGACCAGCACGGAACTGGCATTGCAACGCGATCTGAGCAACGCAAGTTCCGTGACGGTTGATCGCGCGTGTCTGAGGAGTTTTGTGGGTAATCGCACACGCCAGGAGCAGCTGATCGCCACGGTGACGGGCGAGAACATCATTCGCGTCGGTCTGCCCAGTGGGTTACCAAGCATGAGCGTGGAAGCGCGATTGGATAATCGCGAGATCGAAGTCCGGCGAGATGCATCGGGCCTTCGCGTGGACCTACGACCGACGGACCGGCGTCCATCGGCAACGGCGACCCATGTGCTGGACATTCGAGTTTGGCTGCCTTGGGACGACAACACATGGTGGTTGCGCGTTGCCCCACTCATGCGCCTGCCCTTAGGTACGGGACAAATGGTGTGGGAATTGATCGTGCCGGCCGACCGTCATCTCGTGTGGGCATCCTCCACGTCAGGGCGTGCCATGCGTTGGCAACGTGACCGACTGCGCATGGCTCGCGTTCCGGTCGTGAACGATGCGGAGCTCGTCAAGTGGGCGTCCGCGGTGCGCGGGCCCTTACCCGGTGTCTTCTCAGCGATGGAAGGAGTCGCTGAAACAAGAGATGAATCTCGCGCCGCCGATGATGCCCTGAATGCGATTCCTGGGAATCGCTATTTGTTTTATGCCGGCGACACCTTTGCGTTCTCGGGGGGCGTCATCTCTCGAACATGGCTGTGGCTGATTGTCGGGCTAAGTGTCTTGGGGCTCGCCGCAGCGCTGAATTTCCAGGCGGGTTTGTGGCATCCGCTGACGGCCATCGCCACTGCACTCTTGCTCACGGGGCTGATGGTGGTCGCCCCGGATGCGGTGATCTTGGCAGGGCAATTAGCTGCGTTTTCCATGACCTTGGTGGTCGTTCTGTACGCCGTTGCAAAGTTGCTTGGCCCACAAACGCAACAACGTGTGCTCGCACCAAGTCGACACCAGTCCGAGACGGGACGTTCACGCGCGGGGTCGCCCGTCCGTGTCGGTGCGACCGGTGCCTCGTCTGTCCGCCAATCGGTCGATTCTTCGCACGCCTCCCATGATTTTTCATTCGATCGGCGGGACGAATTGGGCTCGGCTTCCGACCCAACTCGGGAGCGAGAAACGGTTTTGGCGCCCTCTTCGGGGGTCGATGGCAGAAGCAAACCCGTCGACGACTCCAATCGCCAATCCCGGGTTGACGAGGGTTTCGCAGAGACTCAGTCCATGCCAGCGGAACGGACGGCTGACAAGAGGTCGGAGTCATCTGATTCGCAGAACCCGACGACGTCCGGCACAGGGACGATCTGATCATGCCGGGTCGCCCATGCCGTGGTGTCGATCCACGGATCGTGTTCATCGCATTGGTTTCGGGATTATCGATCGCCGCGACTCGCCACGTGCATGCGCAGGGTCCCAAGTCCTCGGAATCATCCCTCTCTGCAGGTTTGTCCGCTGGAAACCAACCTGCGCCCGTCGGTGAATTGGAGTCGATGCTTCCTTCAACCACGTTGCTTCAACGACTTCGCCCGGTCGGGGTTTACGGCGCACAGCTTGCGAAGATCCTGCCAGCGGATTATCGCCCGATTGCGGTCGATGAATTGAACGCAGCGCTTGTTGATGAGGCCACCAAACAACAGGGTTCGATGCCAGTCGGCGTCAGTCGGTGCGACATGGTCGCTTGGATGGAAGATCAATCCGTGCTCGTGGGCGTTGGACGGATGTACTTGGATGTGCCCTCCGAAGCGATGGGTTCCGCGGGCGTTCCTTTGGCGATGGACGACAGCGAGTTCGATTCAAGCAGCAATACAGCCGTGACGTCAAACGCGCGACGTCGCTACTCATTGGGTCGGCCTGGAATCGCGATCCGTCTTGCGCAGCCGGATGCCATGGAGGCATCGCTGGTGACGGAAGCGACGGGTGAAGTCACTCTGTTGGCAATGCCCGGGACGCCAGTGGATTTTCGGTGGAAGGCTTGGCCAAACCTAGCTGCCGCGGGCGCGAAATTTGACTTTGCACTTCCCAAATCGACGGTGAACCGTCTCTGGATTGCAGCGGAACCTCAATGCCAGGTGACCTCGACCGTCGCTTCCATCGAGCAAGTCGTTGCGCCGCCAAGGGACGTTCAGCTATGGGCTTTGAAGCCAACGACCGGCGAGCAGCTTTCGTCTGTGCGGCCCACCAGTTCGACGGTGCCCGTTATCGACGAGGAAGCATCAGGCGAAACGGATCGCGATTGGTTCAAGATTGAAGCTGCCCCCGGTGCAGCCAGTCAGTGGGCCGTCACGACCCCAGGGTTTGCGAAGCGTGTCGCATTAGTCCGTGGATGTCGGCTGGATTACTTCGTTGAGAAATCAGGCGTTCGATGGGAAAGCCGTTTTGCGTTGGAACGCGACTCCCCGGAATCGCTTCCTCCAATTGGAGTTGGTGACTCCGTTATCACGAAGGTGGTTTTTCGAGAACGGGAGATGCCGTATCGTGTCGAAAACGGCTGGCTACACATCCTTCCGACCGGCACAGACGGCGATGTGAATGATGGGGGCTCGGCGGGCTCTTACCCCCTGGTGATCCAAGGTTGGGCCCGTCGTGCAATGTCGGATCAACGCGCGGGCGAAGCATCGATCCTGTTTCCAGTCCCCGATTTCAGCGATCCACGCTACGTGGTTTTCCCAGCGGAGTGGCAGGCGAGCGTCTCGCTCGTGGGGAGCGACGTGATTTCGAACTGGAGCTTGCCCCAAGGTTGGACCGTGACGCGCATGCCGAACACCGGCGAGGTGCTGAGTCGTGGATCTTCTAACACAACAGAAGCCGAACTAGCGGTCGCGGAAAACGTGACGACTGTACCATCGATCTGGCGAGCGAAGGGCCCCCCTGTGGCACGCGTCACCGCGCCGTCTTCGGTCTCAGACCGGTCGGACATAGATGACCGACAACGATCCGTTGCCTCGCTGGAGGCCACCGTTTCGGCCCGGCGCGTCTTACGATTTGCAAACCATCAGATTCGATTCGAATTGACTGATTCGGAGGTCCAGGTCAAGGGACGCGTGCGGATCGATCTTCAAGATCGAGGCTTGGTCCCGATCCGCCTTCGCCTGCAGCGAGAGTTTCAGCTTGATTCCATCGTCGTACTTGGTACACAGCGACAGGTCGAAATCCCCCCGCGAAGCAACCTCATTTCCATCTGGCCGCGGCCAAACGACGTTGTCGGCAACGCGATCACACTCCGATTTGCCGCCAGAGCTCCGCGAGCCTCGCTGTCCGCGGATCGGTCCCGTTCCTTCGGTGGCATGGCAAACGAAATCATGCGGGGAGCGGAAACACCTCTCAGGCCGCTGTGGGCACTAAGGGTGCTGGAGACGCCCGGTCGTCTCACGGCTTTGGTCGTACCCACCGCGACGGCCAGCCTGAGCATCGTGTCGACCATGGATCGCAGCCGTCTTTCGCTGGCGGAACTCCGTTCGTCCGAGCGACAATTCTTTGCCCCAATCCCTGGAGATGCCGTCGCCTATGGTGGGTCAATCACCCAGACGCCTGGGCTGAGTTTTCGGCGTCCCGATTTTAATCTTCAAACTCGAATCCGAACTGCTCTTTGTACCACCGATGGGGAGGACTTGCGTCAAGTGGTGTCGGAAAGCGAGATGGAAGTGGAAGGCCGCTTGAGCAATCTGCCTCGGCACCTGCAAGAGGTAACGGGCATCCCGTCGCGACGATATATCACGGTTGACTTCCCTTTAGATTCTAAGTCGTCGTCCTTGGCGTGGTTCTATCGCCCAAGTGAAAACGCGCCCTTGCTGCCAATTGATCCTACTTGGGTGAAGCGGGCGGCATCAAATGACGGTGCTAGCGAGCAAGGTGGCAGTCGCCGCTGGGAAGTCGGCTTGCCAGATGAATTTGACACACGATTCCGTTTGGTGGTGCGCCAACGAATCGACGTCGACGACGACGAGATGCGAGTCGGAATCCCGACGCTCGCGGGGACCATCGTGCAGAGTTCGACGATTGCCCTCAGCAAACCCCTGGAAGTCGTGTCAAAGGTTTCCGAACTGGCCGGGCTTCCAGTCTCAGCGGGCGAACGTCACAGGCAAGAGTGGCGAATGCGCCAGCCAGGGCTACTGCAATTGGGGATTCGAGGTGCGTCCGCCGTTTTGCCGCCGCCGATCATCGCTCGAGTGGACACTCATTGGACGGCCTCCGCCGGAGGCGTCGAAACACTGGTCGCTGAGTTCGCCAGCACACTCGAACAGGACCTCGATTTGGTGGTTTCGCCGACGCTTCGAGCGCGCCACGTTTCCATCGACGGCGAGCCCCAGGTTCCAAGCGTCCTCCCTGGGATCGGGCTACGGATACCACACGAATCCGACGGACTGTCGCACCAGGTTCGGATTCAATGGATTCGTTCTAACACGTCGGGAAGGAGGTTTCGCTCGGTTGATGTGCCTCCCATGCGTTTTAGCGCCTCGGTGCTCCAAGTTGAAAGCCATATTCACGCGGATGCAGATAGTTTCCTCTTGACTCTTCCGCTTACCAGCAGGCTCTTCGTCGTCCAACAACAGGCCATTTGGTCGCTCGGAATCGTACTCGCGTGGCTCATCCTTGCAATCAGCTTGGTCATCGTGACGGTTCGTCCTGGACTGGTCATCATCGGTGTGGTTCTAAGCGTTGTGGCTGCCGTTTTCTGGCTCGATCTGGCAACCTACATTGCTTGCACGATCACCTTGCCGTTGATCCTTGCCGGACTGATCAAAGCAACATGGCGGCAACCAACGCCCTTGCAGCACGGCACCTCGAACCGGCGCGGGCAGCCGATGATCTCGCGACTTTGGAAGCGGACCGTTACTGCTATCGCTTGGATGCTCATGGCGCCCCTAGCAAGTGTATCGGCGCAGGTTCCAAGCACCTCGCAGGAGAGTAGTGCCGAGAACCGCCCGCTTGTCTTGATCCCGGTGAATCCGGATGGAACCAGGATGGGCGACAAAGTCTATATCCCGCAGAGACTGTTCGACGATCTGTTTCGTCAGCAAAGCACCACTCCCGTCGTGCAACCCAGCGTCTTACAAGCCGCCTATACGCTAAAGGTGGAGGAAAAGGACTCTGGCCCCTCATTGGACACACCGGCGTCTCGATCATACATCCTAGAGGCCCGATGGACCCTGGAGGTCGAAGACCCGCGTGCGCGAATGCAATTGCCCATCGCAAGTCCTTTGGTGGTGGAAGTGCAACAAGAAGATTCGAGTGCGGAAGATGGAAAGCCGATCGGCTGGTACGTCGAACAGGGAGACCGCGTTGTTTTGGCTCCCCTCAACGCAACACGGGTTTCCATCATTGCGTCCTACCAACTCACGCCCGTCCAAGTGGAAGGACGCGTTCGATTAGAAATGCCGTTGGCGCCCTGTTTGTCCTCGACCTTGCGTTTGGAAACGGAATTGGATTCCCTGGACGCCCGATGGCAAGCCATTTCTGGTCGTTGGCAGTCTTTCCCGGTCACGGACGCCGGCATTCCCCAAGTTGTCGGCCCACTGCAGACGCTGATCGTCGAATTCGCCTCGCCCGTGGCAGGTGATGCGAGTCTTCAGCGGGATGGTCCGATCCGAGCGAGCATCGAATCTGCCACCATGCCATCAAACACATGGCGTCGACAGGTTTGGGTCCACATCGGTCAGCATGAGTCCATCGTCCAGTGTGAGATGCACGATCTTGGATACGGCATTCCAAACGATAGCCTGCGTTTTCGTCTTGCAAGAGATGCTTTTGGCGACGCTCATCCCCCTCCCGAACTTGTCGGGAGTGATTGGGAGGTTGTGTTGGAGAAGCCTTTTCGCCCCATGAGCGCCGGTGGCTCCGGTGACGGCGAAGCGCAAAGGGAAGAGCCTGAGTCGCTGGGGCCCGCCGATGCCGGGTGGATTGGACTGCGTCGAAGGACGAACTCCAACGAACCGGTTCGGTTGGTCTGGGTGATACCACACGAAGATCGCCTGGCTCTTCCACTGGGATTGCCGCATGTCACTGCGATACGCGACCTCAAGGCCAGTGAAACACGCGCCATCACTGAGTTCTCCACCTGGATCGCACAGTCGTTCGCGGCGGGAGTTGAAACAGCGGCAATCGCGGTGCCCGAATCGCAATCGCTGCCGATCGATCAATTCTATGCTGCCTGGACGGGTTATCTGTCACCGATCGCCAAGGCGGCCAGCATCACGGGCTCATTGGCGAACTTCCTTCCATTGAGATTGGCGTACTCGGAAGTGCCCCCCGCACGCTGTGATTGTGTTCAGTCCATCCACATCAGTTCTTCGGAGATTGAGACCGAGGCAGCGTTCCAGTTCCAACTCCCTCTCGGGGTACGCGCGGAGTCAGGGCAAGCGTTCTTGGTTGAATTCCCCAGTGGCATGGAACTTCTCCGTTACCGATTCATACGACCGGGACAGTCGGAGCTGTCCGATGAGTCGCCCACGATGGAACGCGACGAAGCCCTCGTTTGGTTGACTCCGGTCGTGTCGCCATCAAGTGGTGCCGCCTTAGCGACCCAGCGTTGTCTTGTGCGTGTCGCCGATACAACGGCGACATTGGTCGTGACCGGACGTCGACCCATCCGGAACCCACGCAACGCGCAGGCCCTGCCAATCATCGATGTGAAGCCCCTTGTCACGTCGCCGGCCACGCCAGCAAACGGAATGGGATCCGATGTGCGGGCGGCCGACTCGAATGTCGATGCGGTGGAAAACTCGGTACCCGGAGAACACAAGATCATCGTATCGCGTTCCTCCGATATCTCCGTCCAATGGCACAGGCAGCCGCCCCCGACCACGGGGTCCGTGGAAGTCGATGACGGTACCTTGCTTGCGGCGGGGCGATTTCCATTGGGAACATGGGAATCCACTGCCCGGCTTTTGCCGGCGTTCGGCGAGTGTCGATTGCGTGTTGCGCCGCGGTCCGTGCGGACAGCCGCCAAGGGACTTGTCACACTTCGCTACCGCGATGGACGTTGGGTGAGCACGATCGATGTCAAAGTCACGTCGAAGGGAACCCCGGATTACCTTGACTTTGAAATTCCAACCCGGTGGTCGGAATCCATACGCGTTACCCCAACGCTTCCATCGGTTCGACAGCCGACAGCCGACCCGGCGACCCAAGTCTTGCGTGTTCGGTTGAACGAGGCAACGGATGACGGGTTAGCCGACACAACCAAGAAGAACAATGGCACTGCCGCTCGTTCCTTGCAGCTGGAGTCACGCTTGGCGTCCGGCGACAGCTCGCGGGTGTCCGTGCCCATGATTCGGTTGATCGGAGACATCGCCCAACGATGGTACGCATCCGTCCCAAAACGCGTCGGTGGTGAAGCAATCACTTGGAGACGAACGAATGTCGACGCCAATGCCGTTCTTCCTCCACCCTGGAAGGAAGAACCAGCGCGATTGGCAATGCAGCTTAACGGACGTCAATGGGCGGTTGAGTTGCAAACGGTCAATCAATCCGAATCTCAGATGCAAGTGCTCTCGACCAGTCACCAGCTCATTTTGGCGGGACCGAACATCACTTCCGCGACCCAACAAGTCCGACGAGCTTTCGGTTTGCAACCGACATCCAAGACGGGACTTGAGCTTCCAACGTCGATCGCTCGTTCCTGGCCTGGCCGAGTCCAGGCGTTGAATCGCCGACGGGTTGCTTGCGATCAACTCCTT
>JBCCYK010000012.1:0-52421 GCA_039189905.1 Planctomycetota bacterium | reverse complement strand
GGAAGAACGCGCGACGCGAAGTGAGATGAGTAAGTCCTTGTTCTTCACCTACCTACTGATTCCGCTCTCTGTCGGGATGTTCCCACACTTGTTTCAGCACTGGATGACGGCGAAGAGTGCGAATTCGTTCAAGTTGCCCGTCGTGGCCCATCCCGTTTTCATCATGATCGTGTGGGTTCCCTGTGTGTTGGTGGGCGTGTGGGCCACGGGCAGCCTCGCACCCGCCAGACTCCCGATGATACCAGGCACCGAAGTCGTCAACGCGAACGCGGTGCTGCCGTTCCTGGTCAAGACTCAGGTCGGTCCGGTCTTGGGCGGTTTTTTGGCGGCCGGGATTCTCGCCGCGATCATGTCGAGTCTCGACAGCCAGTTCCTGTGCATCGGCACGATCTTCAGCAATGACATCTACACGCATTATCGTGGAAAGGAAAACGTGACGGACCGTCAGCAGGTCCTCCTGACCCGCTTGTTCATCATTGGGATTGTGGCGGTCACCTACCTGCTGAGTCTCGGCAATCCCACCAGCGTCTTTGCTTTGGGGGTTTGGTGTTTCTCGGGCTTTAGCGCCTTGTTCCCCGTTGTTTTTCTGGCTCTTTACTGGCGCGGCCTGTCGGCGGCGGGTGCGATCAGTGGCGTCTTCGCTGCGATCATCAGCTGGTGCGTGTTGTTTTATTACGCGATGCAGTCACCCGCAGGCTTGCGGGGCTTTCGCTTTCCCATCACATCGGGCGAAGAGCCAGCCCAGATCATGCCGGTGGTCATCATGGTCGCCAGCGCGTTGATCACCACGGTCGTGGTCTCGCTTGTCACGCCGAAACCCAAGCCAGAAACCTTGGCCAAGTTTTTTGATGCCTGATGGCATCGCTAATTCACCTCCCCTTGGGGAGGTCGGTCGCGAAGCGACCGGATGGGTGCGTCGCGACAGATACATCCCATTCCGTCGAGCGGTCGTGCGTTGCCACTCGAACGGCGTTCTACCTCCCCTCGCTTCGCTCGACCCTCCTGCTAGGAGGGTGAAAGAGAAGTGTCGGAAGGCTATTTGGCCGCATCCACCGGCTGGACTTGGATCTCGATCAAGCCCGTTTCTTGGCTGAGTGATGCGTCGCGGTTCAAAGCGATTTGCTTCGCGGAGACGTGAACCCACCCGCTGTCGTCCGCGTCGGCTTGCTGGATCGCTTTTACCAGTGCGATGCGACTCTCCGTTGGGAGTTGCATGGCGGGCGACGGACTGTTGGCAGCACACATGGTCGAATCGCACGCCATCGCATCGCAGCTAGCTGCGTCGCAGCCCATGCCCGCACAGCGTTTGCGACAATCGGGACAACAAGCCACTGCTGACCAGTCGTAGGTGCAAACTTTCTTGGTGACTTTGTCTTCGGTCAACTTGCGAATGACACGCACCTTGCCGCATTTCTTCAGCGGCCCACATTCCCATGGGAATCGAAGCGGTGGAATGCAGATGGCTTCACATTCCACGTCGTAACAGGTCTCTTCCACCTCCTCGCAGCCGACCTCCACCTGACAATGGCCTTGGTCACAGAAGCAACACGCGGGGCCAAAACTCAATCCCACCGACGGCAGTATGAGCAAGCTGCCAAAGACGGCCTTGATCATCGTGATCGCTCTCATCGAAAAACTCCTTCCTGGATGCGTTGGTTTGTGTTTGCTATGGGGACGACCGAGGATCAGAAGTCGATCATGAAGCGACTTCCGAAGATCCAGAAATCACCCGCGTCGACCGCGCTGCCATCGATTGGATTTGCGTTGCCACTTTCATCGATGGTGCCCATGACCAGGTTGTTTTGCACTTTGGAATAAGCGGTCCAGTGCCAGTTCAATCCAAGCGTCACCATATCCGCGACCCCACCATTGACCCCGCCATCGGTCAGGTCCAGGTGATCGTATCGAGCTGCGATTTGCCATGCTCCGAGGCCCCAGCCCGTGCCGCCTCGGCAGCGATCCACCAAGAAGAAGTTTTCATGCGGCGTGACCCGGTTGAGCGTTCCAGCCGTCCGCTTGTAGGTCATGTGTTCGCCCGTCAAGAAATAGGAGGCGTAGATGTATCCGCCGTGGAAGAAGAGGTTGTCGTCCAAGACGGCGTCGTACGGTCCAGCGAAACCCGCCGGGCCGATGTCTTCGCGTTGCATCCAATTGACGAAGTACTCGCCGGTGATCTGCAAGGATCCCAGGTTCAGCATGTTTTCGACCGCGAGTACCTCGTACCAGTCCGCGCCGGGAATGCGACCGGTGTTCAACCATCGCTCGTCGCTCCGTGCAAGCGGTCGCGTGCGGAAGCGACCATCGTTGGCGTTGGTGTCATTCGGACCAACATCGCCATCGGGCTTGACAACGCCACCTGCAAGAGCCCAATGCCAGTAGCCGCGTCCTCCACTGGTTTCGTCGTACCAAGGTGAACGCCAGAGACGTGCGTATCCGCCCATCTGGTACGAATCACCGATGAAGCGACCATCGGTGTTGATGTTCTCAATGTTGTAGATCCCGTACGCCCACCCGGTGGACTGTTCGTCGTTGTGGCCATACATGGCCAACCCGAACCGACGCGCGTCTTCGTTGAACGTTTCTACCGCGAGCGGGCGTTCTGCGAATACGTTGAAGCGGCTGCTGTTGAGGTGGTCCAAGCCCAGCGGACGCTTTTGGTTCCCGAGCAACAGGGTTTGGTTGTAGGGAAGGTTGGTCCAGCCGAGATACACGTCCTTCATCTCGGCGCGGGCCGGGTTGTTGAAGTCGATCTGGAATCGCCAGAGCATGTTGTTCGGAACCGTGCCGGCCCATTCCAACCGGATCCGCCGAAACGTCCATCGGTTCTCGGGACTCAGATTCGCGTTGCCGCGCTCAATGACGTTGATCCCATCATCGGAATCGCCAAAGGTCCATTGGTCGATATGGATCCGACCTCCCAACTTGTAGGATGACTTCTTCTTCTTGGCCGCCTTGTCCTTGGCGAGGCCGTCCTGGTAATCGCCCCACTCCTCTTCGAGCGATGCGAGCCGTTCCCGCAGTGCGGCAAGGTCTCCGGTGACGTCATCGTTGAGCGGACTGTCTTCCACTTCCGTCAGCGAATCATCGCCGATCATGGATGGCGCGATGAGGCTCACCTGCGGATCGGAAAGCGCTGTGGGCTGTTGTGCTCGCAGTGAACCGCTGACAAGGGGCGAAGTCACTAAGAGCAAACACGCAATGCAGACACGAAGTGACCTACAACAGAATGGATCCTGCACCGACCTAACCTTCCCTGGTATCGAAGCATCTGCTGGCGGAGTGTATCTGAGGAGGACGCGATCCGTCGCGTTCCAGTCTCCGCCTGGGCGTGGAATCGGAGCCTGGGCGTGGAATCGCGATGGATTTCTTAACAATTGGATCGCAGCCCACGTCCAAAGCAGCGGTCAATGCGGATGATCCGCACAAACCCACCCCGTTCGTGGAAAAGGACTGCCCAACCGATGCGACTGAAACGGTCGCGAAAGCCCGCGCATTCGAGGCAGAACCCCGTTTGTAGGGTTCTTGAGCGCGTTGTTCATCTCTAAGTAGCACGGCTCTCCGAGCCGTGAAGTCTCGGCTCGGAGAGCCGAGCTACGAACACTGCGATCCAAGAATCAACTGTGGACAAAGCACAGTGCTTCGTCAACTTTAGAAAGTGGGGTAGGCATCCTGCCTGCTATCGGGAACGGACGCGGCAAATCACAGGCTGGAAGCCTATGCTACGACCTGGCACCAAACCTACAATCAAATCTTGAGGACGCACTAGGCAACGTTGTTGCGGCGTGAGCTGATTTTGCTGGAGCGTGTTGCGGCGCTCACCGCCGTCGGGGCGATGATCTGGCGGATGCGGCTCAAAGCGTTGGCCATCGCCACGCCGTCACGGAATCGCTTTCGCGGACTCGGCTCAATGGCCTTACGGATCCAGGCAACGAAGTCGGGATTCAGGCCCCGACGCATCTTTGAGAAGGAAGGCAGTGGCGGTTCAAACGGGTATTCGGGCAAGGTGCCCGAGAGCATGCGATAGAAGACCAAGCCCAACGAGAACACGTCGCTGCGATACGTGGGCTTTCCCATGGCTTGCTCCGGGGCGATGTACCCCAGGGTGCCAGATGCTGAGACGGCGTGACGACCGTGTTCGATGCGCGCCAAACCAAAATCGGTCAAACGGATCAGGCCACCCGACGAGAGGATGAAGTTCTCCGGTTTGATGTCACGGTGCAGAACGCGGTTTTCGTGAGCATACGCGACGGCCTCGGTCATCTGACGGATGTAATCCACCGCCGTGGTGCGGGCCATGCGTCGTCCCAGGCGGTCGTGCAGGCTTTCTTCTCCTAAGGGGAAGACCATGATGAAGTGACCTTCGATGAATCGAGCGTCCTTCAGTGGCAGCACACCGCGATGCGACAACGATGCGGTGATGCGCACCTCACGTTGGATGTCGTCAATCGATTGCACATCATCCACGTACCGCGAATCGGGGATCTTTAACGCGACCGCGCGGTCTTCGATGGTGTCATGGGCGTGGAAGACGGTCGAGAACCCGCCTTCGCCCAAACGTCGCACCAACCGATACTTGTCCAGCCGCACCCCAGCGCGCAGGCGACGGGCTGGATCCCCGTTACCAAAAACCAAACGTAGATTTGCGCTCAACGTACGGCCTCCGATACCAATGCCTGCTCCGTCTCCACAACGGCTTCGGTCTTGGCTGCCAGATCAAGGCGAACCGCCCAGCGACCCTTGGCATCCCCGGTGACCATCCAGTGCGGCATCACACACACGCTTTGGTGTACCAATTCGAAACCACCTTCGCTCTGGGAAACCGTCTGGACCGGGAAAGCCCAGATCCCACTCTCACGGTCGGTCGTCATCGAAACGTCGATCCCCAACCAACGATCCGATAGCATGAGACCCCGGGCATTTTCCAGATCGAGTTGCTCACCTAGTTGGCCAAGTCGCTCGCCATGTTCGTCACTGAAGTAACGGTCATCGGCACCCGATGGCAGGCCGGCAAAGTTCAGCTCGATGGCAAAGTGCAAGGGTTGTCCAGGGGGTAGGTTCTCAAGCAAGTAAGCCACCGAGAGGCGATCCGAGTTAGCTTCCATCGTGATCGCCTTCGTCAGGGTGATCGGAATGCCCCACGCGTTGCCGTCGCGTCGCATGTGTGCCTGCACGCGATCGGCACCGCGACGCAACTTGGCTTCAAACGGCATGTCAACAAAGTCGCCGCGTTCCGGTGCTTCCCCCTGGACCACGGCTTGCAGGGACGCGTCGTTGTCCAGGAAACGATCCATCAGGCTCTTACGAGGAAAACGGTCGTATTGCACCTGCTTATCAAGGTCGGCTTGCTTGAAAACGACGCGGTCGTGGATGCTGGCGACGTCCCCGTCGGCTTGGCTCGGTCCGGCGAGGACTTTCTGGTGGTAGGCTTCGGGACGACGTTGCAGGGTTGCCAGCAAGTTGTGCGAAATCGAGCGGATATCCCACTCATACATGCGACCCCCATGTGCCGGTGACACCCACGCCACCTGCTGATCGTTGGCAATGCGGATCTCGTTGTAGCCATCAAAGTCAAAGTCCTCCGCGATCGCGGTGACGCCGGAAAGCTTGCCCTCAATGCGATCCAAAAGCGTGTCGGCCTGAATCAAATGCTGGAAGATGGCATTCCGCAGGTGAGGCAGGTAGATGCCTCCGAATGCCCCGTGCCAGTAGGGGCAATTGCATTGGCCGCGATACAGGTGGTCGCGGACCGTGGCCAATTCACCGGCGTCGGCGCCGGATTCCTCCGCGGCCTGCAGGCGTGCGCTAACGCTCATCATGCGAGCGTACATCTCATTCGTCTCGGCGTACTTGATTTTGAAGTTGCGCCAAAACCCGCCCCGCACGAATTGCTTCAGTTCCGGCCAGTGTGCCTCGTGCTCCATCGCGTGCGTGACATGGTCGAATGTCTGCTGTGCTTCGGACGGGAGCGACCACTCCGTCATTTCGCGGTACGAGCAGTCCGGCAGATACGCCTTGCCAACCGACTCGGTCCGACGAATTCCCTCCGCAAGCGTGATGGTATGCAGCCACGACGCGTTCTCAGTCAGGGCGTCGAAAAAGGAACGCAACCATCCTCGGTCGTACACGTGAACCTTGGTGTCGGGCCAGGTGCCGAACTTTTCCCCGTCGTCGCCGAAGGTCATCACGGCACCCGGAGATCGGTGCGCCACCTCGCGAAGGTAGTCCACGGTTTCGGATGCGGGACGGAATGGGATCGTGTAACGGAGATGCTCACTGCCGGGGAAGATCCGCAGCATCCGACCTTGGTCCTCCGCGATGAAATAGCCCGTCAGTTGCTCATCGGTCAGGCCCGCCGCTTTGAAATGGAAATCATCGAGCACCGTGTAGGCGATCCCGGCATCGACGACGTCACTAGTGAGCCCTGACTCCCACACCCGTTCCGGAGTCCACATGCCGCGTGGCGTGCTGCCGACTTCGCGCTGCAACCAGGAACCATAGGACTGGATCTGACCGATTCGGTCGCGGCGCGGGAGCATGGTCAGGATGGGCTCATATTGCGGCCCTCCAACGATCTCAATCCGGCCCGCGTCGACCAGCAAGCGAACGCGATCCAGGTACTCGGGATGACGTTCGGCCAGCCACATCATCAAGGGCCCGGAGGTATGCAGCGAGATCTGAAGTTGGTCGTACGGCTCGAATACCTCCAGGAATGGCAGGTAGCTATCCTGGTAGGCCTGTTCGAACACGCCGTCAAAGTTGCCAATCGGCTGATGGTTGTGGAGAACCAGACACAGATGAATGTGGGGCGTCATGTTGAATCGAGCGGAGTGAAGGTGTGATGACAAAACGCGGTGCGACTTTGTCGGCGCTGAGCGAAGCTCTGGAGGGGCCCAAGTTTCAAAATCGGATTGTAAGTTTCACCAAGTCCCTGACGAATGCTTGAACCGTCCTGATCCCGAGGATTGTCGGAACTTTCGCGTTTGGCTCCTCGCCTCGATCGTTATCGGCGATACAAAGGCTGAAATTGAACCATCATGCCCCGCCGCACAAGTTTGCCTGGATTGCCGATTCCCGTCCTCATTCACGCGTGTTTTTTTGGGAATCCTCGCAAGCTCTCGCCGCTCACAGCGAATGATGGTGGGCTGAGTCGCCCCAACGACGGCCCTTTCACAAATGCGTCTTGCAGTTGGTAACCACATCGCCCGCCATGACCGCCCTGAAAGACAGGAGTGACCCGGACTTCGCTCCGATCTCCGCGCGGCTGGTGCCCCCCGATTCCCCTGAGCAAGTTCCCGTTTCACCCGAGTCAGGTTTGCTGAGGCGGTTCTGGAAACGTGTTTGGGGCTGGACGCGTTGGTCCGTCGGAAGCACCTTTTGCCTTGCCTCCCTTGTGGGGATCCTGGCTGTGGTCACGGCGATTCCCGTGCTGCAGATTCTGTCACTGGGTTACATGCTTTCTGTTGCGGGTGGCTTGGCTTCGGGCAAGCCCTTTCGACGCGCGTTGCCGGGTCTCCAGGCGGCGGGAAAGATCGGTGGGATTGCGTTGACACTTGGCTTGGCGTCTTTGCCCACCCGTCTTCTCAACCATTGGGAATCCGTCGCCGCCATCATCGAGCCAGGCTCGCCCACGGCAGACAATTTGCGGGTCGGTGCCTTCGCCTTATCCATCGCGCTCACCATTCATCTGTGGTGGGCATGGATTCGAGGGGGACGATTCCGGCACTACGTTTGGCCGGAACCGAAACGTTTTCTGAGAGAAGCGTGGCGTCCATCGCTTTGGTCGCGAACATCGGAGAACATCTGGCAGTTTCTTTGGTCGCTTCGGGTACCGCGAATTGCGTCCTTGGGCTTTCGGGGCGTGATCGGAACCTTGATCTGGTTGATACCCGCCTTCCTGATCATCGTGATGACCCGAGACGGTCGGGACGGCGTCGCGGGTTTGCTGGCGGCCATCGCCTTTTTGGCACTCGCCATCGTGCTGATGTACCTGCCGATGTTGCAGACCCACTTTGCCGCCGAGAATCGTTTTGCGGCGCTCTTTGAGCTTCGCCGCGTTCGGCGAGACTTTGTGTATGCGCCTTGGTCTTGGGCAGCCGCGATGCTGGTCGGCTTGGTGCTGATGCCGATCCCACTTTATCTGCTGCGGGTCGAAGCGACTCCACAAGAGATCACTTGGTTGCCGTGCCTGGTGTTTGTGGCGTTCATGTTGCCGGCTCGCATTGCGGAGGGACTCGCGCTGCGTCGCTGTCGACGGTTGCGACGCGAATCGGAGTCCGGCGTTCGCGTTTTTGGTTGGTGGGGCCGCAGTCGGCTCGGGCAATTCTGGACCCGCATTTCTCCCTGGGTGGTTCGTTTGGTCATCATGCCGACAATCATCGTTGTTTACTTGGCGGTGCTGACCATCAGCCCCTACACCAGTTGGGATGGGGCCGATGCATGGGTGCGACAACATGCCTTGCTAGTGCCTGTGCCCTTTGTCGGGATCTAGTGCGTCTTCGATGCGTGATGAATCGGTTTCAGCGTTCACTGGGTTGATGCGATCCCATTGAAATAACAGACTGCGGATCAGCCGAATCGCGTTAGAGAGGGTCCAGCATAGGAAGCCAGGCAAGAACCCTCGGCCACGCTGAAAACCGTACTCGTACCTCGTACTCAGCGAAGCGGCACTCGTACTCGAGACAGCAACGAGTCGAGTAGGAGTACGAGTACCGCCACTCCGCGGCTGAGTACGAGCACGATTTCCCTTTCCATTCCCGTGACAACGTCCCGATGGGTTACGTCTTAAGCTGGACGATCTCTAACGCTCTGCGGCTGAAACAGTCTCCGGGTTAGGACGACAAGACTGTGCTCCAACTGGTGAGCGTCTATCGGCCTGCCACTACGCGTTGGCGAACATCGCGACGGCGCGCTCCACCTCCGTCGGTGTGAGCGTCTCTTCGACACGCGTTCGCGGGTCCATGCAGAAACGTTGGAGTAACTCAGCATTGAGGCTGCCAAGCCCACGGATAAACCGTTTCCGAATCGGATTGTACCCGCGTGCGCGCCATTGTTGCTCTAGTGAGTCCGCATGATGTGGGTCCATGGCAGGAACAGGCTCCATCGATGGCGTGGCCGATAAGAGGAACATCGGCGCGCGAATGAGCTTGAGTCTTCCTTGCGCGATGAATTCCGTTGCGATGCGTTGGAAGAAAGCCATCATCAACACGCTGCAATGGATGCCGTCGGCGTCGGGATCCATCACCAGGCACACCGTATCAAAGACGATTGGCGGTCGGTCGGCGAGTTTACCATGGCTGGGTTCTGTCCTTGAGACACCCGCGCCAAGAAGCGACTCTTGCCAATGATCCTCAAAAAGAGTCTCGAGGACGCGTGCCGTGGTTGGGTTTCTCAGGATGGCCTGCGGACGAGCACGCTTGCAGTTCAGTGGTTTGCCCTGCAGCGCGAGCACGGCTTGAGATGCCGGGTCTCGGATTTGGTTCAGAGCCGCTGCAGCACTGTCACCTTCGACGATCAGAAGCTCGGTTCCGTCCCTCTCGGCACCGCGATTCGTTTCACTGAGCGAATAAACCTTGGGTGCCCGTCCGTAAGGGATCATGGTTCCGGTTCGAGATGCGACTGAACCTCGCGAATATGCTCCAGCATCTGACGGACAGTTTGGTAGCGGTCGCCGGGTCGCTTTGCGAGTGCTTTCAGGACGATCTCATCCACAGCGGTGGGGATGTTGTATTGGGGTGAACGTTCGCTTGGCGCAACGAGGTCCTTGTTGCGAATGTTATCGAAGGTTTCGTCGATGGTTCTGCCCCGAAAGGGTTCCGCGATGGCCATCACTTCGTAGAGGACGACGCCGGCGCTGAACACGTCCGACCTTTCATCAATGCCGCGGCTCCCAGCGACTTGTTCTGGCGACATGTAGAGTGGCGTTCCAGGGCGTTGCCCTGTCCCCGTCAAGGTCGCGTACTGTCGCAAGGTGTCGTCGCTGTCCTGTTGCGTGGCTTCGCCTACTGGCGACGACACGGCCACAGAACTCTGGCGGATAGCCTCGTTGTGGTCCGTGCTTCCCCAGACCTTGGCCACACCCCAGTCCAGGAGGATCACTTCGCCAAAGTTCCCCACCCAGATGTTCTCAGGTTTCACATCGCGATGAATGACGCCCCGCGCGTGAGCATACGCCAGGGCCTGGCAGGCGTCCGCGACAACATCCAGCCGGCGAACCAGAGGGAACGCGCGGGTGGCCGATTCGTCTTTCCTGGCAATGCGCTTCAAAATCTCAAATAAGTTCTCGCCCGAAATCCGTTTCATCACGAAATACACGCCCTGAACCGGATCGTCGCCGATCTCGTAAACAGGAACTGTGTTTGGATGCTGCAGTTGGGCCGTGACGCGTGCTTCACGAAGCAACCGTCGCCTTTCGGCACGATCCAGCCGGGTCTCTGGGAGTAACTTCTTGATCGCAACGGTGCGGCCGATGATCGAATCAAAGCCGGACTGAAGCACGGCACTGCCACCGCGGGCCATTTCTCGCAGGTGGGTGTATCGTTTCAATCCAACCGGCAAGACGGATGGAAGGTCAGGATCCGTCGATGATAAGACAATGCTGCTCTCCATGGTGGTCAGTGTAGCGTTTCCGGGCCGCCGACCAACTGTCTCTGTCTCAGCAGGTGATCGCACATGACTTCCCTCAACGACGAATCCTTGGTCACCGTGGCCTCGCGGCCCGATGAAGTGAGCGCGAGCGTGTTGGTCAATGTCTTGGCAGACGAAGGGATCCGAGCCGTCTGTGTTGGGGGCTACACCGCTGGTTTTCGAGCCGAAGCTCCCGGATGCGTGGATGTCAAGACACTTCAGGCCGACTCAAGTCGTGCGCGACAAATCCTGTCGGAGCTAAAGCAGGAGTCGGAATCGTAGCGCTTCAGCGTCGGAGAAGCCCATATTTGACGATGCACCACACGGCCGCCACGCCGTCGCGCCAGGTGATCTTCTTGCCTTCATCGTACCAGCGATGGTGATAACGAATCGGACGTTCTGTGAAACGGAGCTTTCGACGTGCCAGCCTCGCCGTCAGCTCGATCTCAATTCCGAAACGATCTTCGCGAAGTTCGGGCAAAACCGCCTGCAAATGCTCTCTACCGGCCATCTTGTAACAAGTCTCAACATCACTCAGTCGAGGCCCGATTGCGATGCTCGCGAATTTGGTGACATAGCCGTTGACCGCTTGATGCCACCAAGGGGATAGCTGTCGGTCACAGTGACCGTATCGCGTCCCGTAGACGACATCCGCTTCGTCGGCCAGCAGCGGAGCGAGAAGGTAGCGGAAGTCGCGGGGATCGTATTCATTGTCGGCATCTTGGATCACAATGATGTCACCGTCGGCGGCTGCGATCCCCGTACGCACGGCAGCACCCTTGCCTCGATTGACTTCATGTCGCAGCAACTGAAAGCCGCTGTCTTTCTTATCGGATGCCTGCTGCAAGACGGAGGAAGATCCGTCAAGGGACCCGTCATCCACCACGATGACCTGCAATGGAAGGCCCGTTGCCTGCAATCGCTCGATCACTCCGAGTACCGTTGCGCATTCGTTGTAGACAGGCACGATGACCGTCAGAAGAAAGCCCTTGGGGAGTCGATAGATCGCAAGGGCGCGACAGGCATCGGGGCCCAATTCCGCCAGCATTCGATCGACGTATTCATCGCTGAACCAATGTGAGCCGGTCGTTTTGGGCGCGACGAAATCCGTCATGAACAATCCTGCGAGACACGTGTTGGGTGGTTTACAGCGGCTAACGGGAACTGTTAGCGCAGCGAATCAGCACGCCCATGTCGAAGACGCAAACAAGCATTTTTTTTCTACCAGCAAACTTGTCGGTAAATTCACGGTGAAACCCCTGTTGATGCCTGATGCTAGCAAAAAGTTTGCGATCATTGTTGTTGACACATGCTTGAGATCCGACCAAATTCTCGCCCCGTCGGAGCCACTTCGTCGTCACAACGGCACGCTCAACGAGTCAACCAAATCGACGAAGCCCGACGCAAACCTCATTGGACAACACCTGATCTTTTCTGCGGGAATGCTGGAGTATCTATGATGCCTGAGGGTCATGCAGCACGTTCGAATTCACCAGCTGCAACTTGTCCAAGAGGCGACCTTCGCCGATACGGCCCTCTCGCGATTTAGTGGTCCTGCCCTTGGAACGCTCGCTTTGCTTACGGCGGCGTTCTGGATTGGGTTTGCCACTTTCTAGGCAACTTTTGCCGTCGCGGTCATCGGGATTTGGGAGATGGTTTAGAAGGACGCCACCACAGGTTGCACCTGAGCTGCCTGAGACACGGAGGTCGCTCCCCTTGTTCTGATTCGTCGAATCCAATTCGATTTGTCGACACCTGCCTGAACAAATGTTCGGGCTAATTGTCTGCGCTCAACTCATGGACGTGTTGGCGCGCGGGCGAGGGTATCGGCAATGGTGAGCCAGTTCCGCATGAAGCGGGACTGGCTCACTGTTTTGAAGCACTATCCACGCCCTAGATTGCGATTCATATTGATCTTGTACTGCTCGACGCCGGGTTGGCCGTATGGGTTGACGCCGAGCAAGCGGCCTTCCACCACCGTGGCGATCATCAGCATTTGAAAGAGCTGCCCGAGTGAATGTGGGTTAATCTCCGGCAGAATCAGATCCGTGGTCGGGCGGCCATCGGCGTGCAACGCGTCGTTGGTTCCCTGAATGGCGGCTCGCATGATTTCAGGCAAGCCTTTGTTGGCGATATCATTCAAGCCATCTTGATTGCGATCACTCTCACCGACGCACATGGCGTCGGTCCGATTGTTCTCGACAATCAGGTTGTTGAAAACCTTGTCGTTGCGCCCCTGCTGGTGTTGTTGATGCCGACTGTGCAGGTCACGGGTATTGACCGTGGTCAGGGGTGTCACCCCGACACCGTCCTTGCCATTGGACTCGGCTAGCAATTGGTCATACCAGAGTCCCACGGACTCCAGCGACTTCGTCCAAGAACTCAAGACACGGATGGATTTGTCACGATGTTTTTCAAGCAAGTGATTCACAGCGACGTACTGCATCACGACGTTCTCTTCGAAGGGCGCGGTCTTGAAGTGCTCGGTCATGGCGATCGCCCCTTCGAGTAGCTTCATGCAATCCAATCCCAGCATCGCTGCCGGGACGAGACCGACCGCCGAAAGGACGCTGAACCGCCCGCCAACGCCGTCAGGTACGGAAAAGATCTCGGGGCAACCGATTTCGGTTGCCAAGTCAAACAGTTTGCCGCTGGCACCGGTCACCGGGACGATCAGTTTTGAGTACCAGTCCGAGGCCTTATCCCCAAGATCTTGCTCAAGCGCGGCCGCGAACTGTCGAAACGCAACGGCTGTCTCCATCGTGCCGCCAGACTTGCTGATCACCACGATGCCATAGCGATTCTCGGCGTCGCTGTCCCCGTATCCCCCTGCCCGGAGGCGATCCAAGAGGCTACGCGAGGCGTCGTTATCGACATTGTTGCCTTCGAAGTAGAGTCTCGGTTTGCTGCCGCGAGCCGCGCGGGAAAGCTCATTGTGATAGGGATCGCAGCAAGCCTCCATCATCGCCCGCGCTCCCATGTAGGATCCGCCGATCCCGAGAACGGCGACCGCATCGACCCATTCATGCATCGCGTTGGCGACGGTGAAAATGCGCCCGAGCTCGGATGACTTGCCATCCTTTGCGTAGGCGGACAGGAGCTCTTCCGGCAGCCAAAAGAACCTGGCGTCGAGCGGCTGTTTTTCAGAGGGGATGTCACCCGACGCGTACTGCGTCGGATCCACGGTCACGATTTCCTCGCGAATCGAAGCCAAAGGCTGCTTCATTTCCTCCAATTGTTCTACCGTGATCCCGTATTCCGGGTTGATCGAACCGGAAACATCCAAGCGAAGCAGCGACATCATACGGACCATTTCGAGGCGTTTGTCAGCGTTGACACTGCCAGTCAGTATCAACCCCCCGAGAATAATATCCGATTGCCTTACGACACCAAACCGGACAAGGATGGGAGTTCCCGATCGTCCGCCGTGACACGCCCTATCTGACTTGCTATGCGATTCCGTTCGGAATTAGAATTGAGGGTGCAATGACAAAGAAACCTTGGTGATCATTCCACAAGCCGATCGCTCCGTTTCCGGAGCACCTTTGCCTCACGGACAGCCATCATGCTCCACATTCATTGCGATCGATGTGATCGTGTTCTCGTGGATGACGAACCTCGCTACATCGTACGAATGGAAGTCGCCGCGTCCGGTCTTGGCAATTTGCAAGACGCTAGCTCGATGTCGACGCGATCACCTGTCGGATCCGACGAAGAAGAGATTGATCATCTCTCTGAGCTCAGTGAACAGCTCGATACCGGTGAGCCGATGGAATCGATCTCGCAACACGAAACGTGCGGTCCGCAACCGCAGTACGACCTTTGCGAGGCCTGCTATCGTCAATTCGCATGCGACCCCGTCGGACGGTCCGCAACCAAAACCATCCAGTTCAGTATGAATTGATCCCGTCAGACGCTGGCTGTGGAAATGCGTGCATGGGGCTGATCAGGAAAGGCGTGGATCGAGGGCGGTTTCAAAGTAGCCACGCAAACGGCCCTGGGTTGGGGTGATTGCCAGGATGCCGAAGACGATGATTCCGATGGCAACCAACGGCCAGGGGTTGTTACTGATCACCATGAAGACTGCGTTGCAGACGCCCACGCCGTCCAAGATCGCCTGCCCAACGAGTCGAGATTGCCGCTCCGCGCGGCAGAGCGTGGCCAACGGAAGTGGCAGTCGCTCACGATCGCCCCACTCGACCCAAGCTTGGCGGTCCTTTGGGTTGCGTGAAGCGATGCGTTCTTGAACGGACTCAAACGCCCTGAACCGAGCGATCCCGTAACTTTGGAGTCCCTTCGGTACCAAGAATGCCGCGGTCAACCCGAGCGGCAACATGAGGAGCCCGAGCAGCCATAGCTTGGAACTCGGTTCATTTGTAGACAAGGCTCCCGACGCGAACAACAACACGAACGTGATGACCACGATTCCCTTCGCCATGCCAAACGTGATGATTTGACCCAACAAGACCGATTGGGCGATCGTTTCACTCGTCATGGACGAGTTCGTTCCGTCACTGGCTTGGTAAGGATGGTTCACGACGGACGGGGTAGACTCGGCCATGAAGAACGGCAACCTTGCTTTGGGGGCAGAACCGAGCCAGGCACCACACGGTGCTCTCATGTGAAATAGACTAGGCGAAACAGACGAAGTCTGCTGCAAAATTTTGCCGCTTACGATCCATTGTCGGCAACACGCACAGATTCTCTTGTCTCATTCACGCCCCTTCCTAGCTCGCCCTCCTGAAACAGACGCGTCTTCCCAGACGACCCGCATCATGACACTCAATCGTTCGCTGCAACCATTTGTCGCTTCCTGTATCGCAATGCTGCTCGGAGCGGCATGGATGGGCTTGTGCCCAGATATCGCGAATGCGGAAAGGCCCAATATCATCTACATCCTGTCAGATGACATGGGTTACTCGGATATCGGTTGTTTTGGCAGCGAAATCGAGACGCCGAATCTCGATCAGTTGGCCGCCGATGGTATCGCAATGACTCAGTTCTATAACACGGCCAGGTGTTGCCCGACGCGCGCCAGCCTGCTCACGGGTTTGTACCCGCATCAGGCTGGCATCGGTCACATGATGAGTGATCGAGGTCACGACGGTTACCGCGGCGACTTGAACCGCAATTGCGTGACGATCGCGGAAGTGTTGGGCTCCGCCGGTTATCGGACTTACATGGCGGGAAAATGGCATGTCACGCCTCACTACGCGGGGAAGAAGCCAATCAATCGAGCGAACATGCCACTGCAACGTGGGTTTGATCGCTTTTACGGCACCATCCACGGGGCAGGTAGCTTCTTTGACCCCAACTCGCTGTGTCGGGACAATCAACTCATCTCGCCGTTTGCGGACCCGGACTATCCGCTGGCGAACCAGACGGACGAAACGTTCTACTACACCGATGCCATCACGGATCATGCGGCGCGCTTCATTCGTGATCACGCTCGCGATGAGGAGTCATCACGACCCTTTTTCATGTACGTGGCTTATACGGCAGCCCATTGGCCCATGCATGCTCGTCCCAAAGACATCGCCAAATACAAAGGGCGTTACGATGAAGGCTACGAAGCCATTCGCCAGGCACGCTACCAACGCATGCTGGAAAAAGGCGTGATCGATGTCGACAGCACAACCGCGTGGTCGATCCCGGAGGATTGGAAAGAGTCTGGACAATGGGAATGGGACCGCCTGAACATGGAAGTCTATGCGGCCATGATCGATTCGATGGACCAAGGCATTGGCCGGATCGTAGCAACGCTTAAAGCGACAGGACAATTTGAGAACACCCTAATCTGCTACGTTCAAGACAACGGTGGCTGTGCGGAACAATTTGGACGCCGTGGAGAGGCCACAGAGCGAGCAAGCGAGCCGCCCCTCCCACCGATGGAGTTGGACGCCTTGCAGCACGATATGCAGCCCAAACAGACGCGTGATGGATATCCCGTGAGAACGGGGAAGGGAGTCATGGCCGGACCAGCGGACACCTACATCGCCTATGGCAAGGCTTGGGCAACGGTTTCGAATACACCATTTCGCGAGTACAAGCACTTGGTCCACGAGGGCGGTATCTCGACGCCCTGCATCGCGCATTGGCCGAAAGGGATTCAAAACCCTGGTCGGCTTGAGGCCACGCCCGCGCATTTGGTGGACTTGATGGCTACCGCAGTGGATATTTCCAACGCCGACTACCCCACCTCGTTTCACAATGGAAACACCATTCGTCCCATGGAGGGGAAAAGTCTCCAACCTTTGTTCGCGGGATCCAAGATCGAGCGCGATGCCCTTTATTGGGAGCATGAGGGCAATCGCGCCATTCGACGTGGGGATTTCAAACTAGTCGCCAAGGGCGCGAAAGGGAAATGGGAGCTGTACAACATTGCGGATGATCGATGCGAGCAACATGATCTTGCGTCAGCACGACCGAAGCTGCGAGACGAGTTGGCAGAACAGTGGCAGCGCTACGCGGAACGCGCCCACGTGCTCCCGCTCAACCCGAAACCGCCCCAGGCGGGGAAGAAGTAGGGCAAGCACTAGGACACGGGCATCGTTTCCTCGAGAGACGCCTCGGGTGAATCGACCGGCTGGTCCGTATCGTTGGCTTTCGAATTGACTTTGCGTACGACCCACCAGAGTGAAACGGTGACGATCAGGATCGAGAGCATGGCCCAAGTCAGCTCCCGAATCAGAGAACGCCGAAGATCACCCACCGGGCCGAGAGCTTGAGCCAAGCGGTATTGCACCAAGACCATGAGGTCCGTGCGTTGATCCTCCTCTTCTTCTTTGCCGGCACCCACGGTAGCGACCGGGATGTCTTTTTCCAAACGCTCAGGGAGCGCCACCGGTTCCATCGCGGCCAGCCACTGACCCGCGAACTTTTGCCCGCCGACGGCTTCTCGCATCGGATCTTCATAGAACACATCGCCACCGTCCAGCAAGCGATCCAATGCGTCGCCGGGTACTTGGTATCGAACCTTCCCACCGTCGCGATCAGCAGCCGCAGGCGTTTGCATGAGTGGGTGCTGCAGCACGGTGCCGCGAACTTCCCCGGGACGTGCGTCAACCAGGACCGCCACCTGTTGCGGCGACTCATTGCCATCCGCCTTGCGTTGCTGCAAGACTTGGAAGTCACCCAGGTTGACCGTGGCGACCAGAACCGCATCCACGGACGCCGCGTCCCGGTCGACGAGTGCACCGTCCTCGTCTTGATCATGTAACTTCACCGGGGTGCTGATCGCGACTTTCCATAAGCCGGTGGCCGTGCTCTGAAACGCGGAAGACAGGTGCGTTCGCTGGAGCGGTTGTGCCTGGCCGATCGGGATGGTCGCGTTCAGGTCATCCCGCTCACCGTGGAAGTAGGTTCGGTAAGCGAAGTTGCGGCCGATGCTGTTCTGGTCGCGCGCGACTGGATCCTGGTACGCGATCGAAATGATTGTTCCCAGACGATCGGTTACAAAGATCGTCGCCAGAGACTGGTTGCTACGCGAAATGTCGGCGGCACGGCCATCGTGAAGCTGAAGTCGCGTGTCGAGGTAGCGTTGTAACCCGTCCTGGGTGCTTGAGTCGATGACGCGGTCTCGGTCCGGCCCTCCTGCGCGGGTGGCGGCCGGAGAGTCCGCCGCGCCGATCGCACGAAGGGATGTGATGACACTTTCGTCATCCAGCACAGCCGAAAGCCGTCTTTGAAACTCCTCGCGATTGGCCTCCGATTCAAGCAGGTCAAAATAGTCTTGGATCTCGGACTCCAAAGTCTTGGCCGCGAAACGCGCCGCCAACTGGTTTGCACCAAAGGCTTCGCGCCGCAGGGCCACGGTGGCGCTGTACGTGGCACGATCGATGCCGCGACGCGCAAACACGGATGTGGCCAACAAGACGAGGAGCGGTCCGACGATGCCCAGCAACATCAATGGGCGTCTCGCGCGCAGGCGATCTCGTTGATTCAGTTCATCCAGAATCAGCTGGACGTTGCTAAAGCGTGCGGTGGGATCGGTTGACAGGCATCGCTGAAGGATCGATTTGAGCGAACGATCAATGGGGCGTTCCAGCTTGCTAACGGGGTCACCGGCGGAAGCGATGGCTTCGCGGTAGCGTGACAGGCGGCCGGGCAAGCTGCCCGCGGTATCGAGTTGACTGAGGAGCGATCTTTCGCGGTGAGGTGCCGTCCCGCTCAACATGCGGTACAAGATTGCCCCGGCCGCATAAACGTCCCAGCGAGCATCAGGCGTGGCCGTCAGGTCCGCTTGTTCCGGCGCCATGTAGAAAAGGGTGCCCATGGCCGGAGTCTGATCATGGGACATCCGGCTCTGGCCGAAATCAGCCAGGCGTGGTTCGCCATCGGGCCCGAGCAGGATGTTGGCGGGCTTCAGATCGCAATGCAACACACCGCGACTGTGACAATGCAGGAGTCCGGTACAGATCATTCGAAACAGATGGACGGCCTCATCGATTGGCAAGCGGCCCCTGCGAACAAGCAGGTCCTCCAGTGATCCCCCCTCAATCAGTTCCATGATGTAGTAGGGAGGGTCGGCGTCCCAGCCGACTTCCAGCACCTGGACGACGTGCCGATCCGCCGACAGTTGGACGAGGTTCTTGACCTCACGCGACAACAAAGACCAGTTCACGCCCGTGCGATGCAGGTAGTATTTGACGGCGACCGGTCGACCGGTGTTGAGGTCGCGACCAACCCAAACTTGGCCGAAGGCGCCCGCACCCAGAAAGCGTTCAATCCGTACGCCGGGCACCTCGGCCGGCGGCATGGTGGCCTGCATCGACAGGCGTTTGGCGGTGGCGAGCCCGTCATCTCCCTGCAGCAGAGTCTGCTGTTCGGCCGATGGATCTGACGGATTTGGATTCATGACCGAGAACGCTCAGTTGCGATCGTGTTAAAAGAGATCGCCTAAGTTTTACCAGCAACCGAAGCTTGGGTTGGCCGTTGCACGTTTTTTGCAAGACCGACCATCTCGAGGGCGCGAATCACCCACCATGACATGTCCAATTCCCACCACTGGTGCCCGTGGCGGGCCGAACGAGGGGCTGCATGATGGTTGTTGTGCCAGCCTTCGCCGTGGCTGATCATCGCCACGAATGGGTTGTTCGTGCTGTGATCACGCGTTTCGTAATTGCGATACCCGAAAACGTGCGCCAGCGAGTTGACCGACCAGGTTCCGTGCAGCACAAAAACGGTCCTTACGAAAACGCCCCAGACGCCCCAACTGAGGTAATACTGCCATGCCGTTGACCAATTGCCGCCGCTGACGGCCAAGCCAAACGCTCCACCCAACATGGAGATCAGAATCGCATGAGCGACAAACACGAAAAACCACCCATCGCGCCGTTCCAGACGAAGATAGAACGGATCACGAAGCAGGTCACGTACATAGCGCTCATAGTGGGATGTTTTGTCGAGGTTCCGGTGTCGGCAGACCACCCACCCCATGTGTCCCCACAGAAAGCTGACCAGGGGTGAATGCGGGTCGGGTTGATGGTCGCTGTGTTGATGGTGCATGCGGTGGATGGCGACCCAACGTGCTGGGCTGTCCTGGAGGTTGCACATTCCAAGCAATGCGAGCGTGTGTTCCAGCCATTTCGGGCATGTGAAACCCCGATGCGTCAGCAGACGATGGTAGCCGATCGTGATCCCGAACATGCCGAAAATGAAATGCCCGGCGACGCCGACAATGAGTCCAGACCACGTGAACAGGTAGTTGAACAGGCCGGGTAGGAAAGCCGACAACGCCACCAGATGCACGACGGTCAGCACAATTGCGTACGACCACATCACTCGGAACGGTTGCGTCTGCTCGGGGTGAGGCAAGCGTTGCGGGTCAATCCCAACGCTGGGCAGCTCTTGATCGGTGACAACCGATTCAGGATCCCTTGTGTCGGCCCCAAGGGAGTCAACTTGATCGTTTTCGCTTGGCTCCGTGATCGTCGCCTGGACAGGAGGTGTGATGGACATCAATCGGATGCTCTCAGGGAGGAACACGAGAAATCGTGCAAACCGAACTACCAAACTCAAACCATTGGGGGCATCGTCTGCGATACAAGCCCGGATGTTTGCAGTGAACTGGCGTCGGCCATGGAATCGGGTCCACACGACAACCCAACGCTAACCGCAAATCGCCAACAGACGTGACTGCTTGAACCCGGCGAGGCCCCTCAGACGACGGCCGTCACCCTAGTCGAATCCGGTCGCCAGAGTCTACCTCGACCCCCGAAATTAACGTGGCTCCGACTGCACCTCGCGGTTTTCGACCCCATGCTTCATGATGGCGGCGCCGCAACAACGGGAGCGGAGTGCGTCACAGAATGCTACGACTGTCGCCGAGCGCGGGTCGCGGACGCCATGCCCCACCCTCCGGTGCACACCCAACCTTCTCTGAACCACAATCCTCCCTGGCCCCCTTCTCCGAAGCAAAAATCAGGCAAATTGCATGCCTTGTGATCCCTGGCCATCAGGGAGTCCCATCCCTTGAGTCCAAACGCATGCCCGATGACGTTGAACCCGCCGGCAATCTTCCATCCGAATCGAATCCCGTGGAGGCGAATCGGCACCTGAGTCTGCTGGGCGCAACCGGCGTTGGCGTCGGTGCGATCGTGGGCGGTGGGATCCTGGCCTTGGCTGGGACTGCCATCGCCACCACCGGTCCTGCTGCCGTTGTGGCGTTCGCGATCAACGGTGGTATCGCACTCTTGACCGCTATCAGCTTCGCCGAGATGGCGTCCAAATTCCCCGAATCTGGCGGAACCTACACGTTCAGCCGCAAGGTGATGTCGGTCGAGGCGGCCTTCACGGTGGGCTGGGTCGTGTGGTTTGCGTCGATCGTTGCAGCCGTCCTCTACGCCATCGGATTCGGCAGCTTTGCGTCGCTGATGCTGCGAGAAATGCAACTCGCCCTGGGCTTTGCGTCGGGATTGGATCATCGCGGTGGGTGGGAGACGACGTTTGCGCTGTCGGCGACGTTTTTCTTGTTCGTCGCGATGACGCTTCGAACCGGCGGCGGTGCCAGCTGGCCCAACGTGCTGAAGGTCTTGGTCTTTGCCGTTCTGATCTTGGGCGGTGTTTGGGCCGTCACGCAACAACCGATCCAAACGTCCTTGGGAGCGCTGCAGCCGTTCTTTCAAGTGGAGGGACGCGATCCGGCGTCGATGACTTGGACCGTAAGCCTGTTCGGGCTGGTGCAAGCGATGGGTTATACCTTCATTGCACTGCAAGGTTTTGATTTGATCGCGGCGGTGGGCGGGGAAGTCAAGCGACCTCAGCGTAACATCCCACGCGCCATGATTCTTTCCTTGCTGATTGCGCTGGCGATCTACCTCCCCCTGTTGCTTGTGTTACTCGCCGCCGGAGCCTCACCCACCGAGTCAACGATCGACATTGCCCGCCGAACGCCGGAGACCGTGGTTGCCGATGCTGCGAAGAACTATCTTGGCACGGCGGGTTATTGGCTGGTAATCGTGGCGGCCGTTCTTTCGATGTTCACGGCCTTACAGGCCAACCTTTTCGCGGCGTCACGCATCGCGCTGGCGATGGCCAAAGACCGAACGCTTCCGCCCTCCCTTTCGCGGATTCACGCGCGTCGCGGAACTCCCTGGATGGCCGTTGGGGCGACGACACTCTTGATCGCCGTTTTGGTGGTGATCGTTCCGGATGTTTCGGCGGCGGGGGCGGCTTCCAGTCTGATCTTTTTGATCACGTTTGCGATCGCGCATTGGTTAGCGATTCTGGTTCGCAACCGGTCCAAGGAATCACCACCTCCCTTTCGCGGACCGGCATTCCCGCTGATTCCCATCGTGGGTGGCTTGGCTTGTCTGGCCCTCGCGATTTTTCAAGGCATCGCCGTCCCCGCGGCGGGATTGATTGCGGTGACGTGGTTGTCGATTGGTGGCGCGCTGTTCTTGTTGTTCTTTGCTCGGCAGGCGCGGCTGACGGATGTCTCGGACATTGCCTACAACCCGGAACTGTTACGACTGCGCGGGAAGTCACCGCTGGTGTTGGTTCCGATCGCCAATCCGAACAACGCACGGGCGATGATCTCCTTGGCCGATGCGATGGTGCCATCGGCAGCCGGCCGCGTCTTGGTGCAGACCATTGTTCGTGCTCCCGATTCTTGGGACCCCACGGTCGATCCGGCTCCCGTTCACACGCTTCATCAGGTGCAAGCGGAAGTGTTACAAGCGTCGGCCACGATGAAGGTCCGAACGGAAACGCTCACCACCGTTGCGCCGGATCCCATGCGTGAGATCGCGCGTGTGTCGCAATTGCACCGCTGTGAAGCGGTGGTGCTTGGCTTGAGCGAGATCACCTCGGATTCGGAGGGCACTCCTCAAGAAAAACTGCTTGGTGAATTGGCCACGGATGTGATTGTGCTGCGAAGCCCTCCCGGTTGGGAATGGTCGCGCATCAAACGCGTCCTGGTGCCCGTCGGCGGAAAAGGCGGGCACGACCACCTGCTGGCCCGACTTTTGTCGAGTATCTCACGTCATGCCGCCATCTGGCAAAGTGAGGTTGGTCCGGTCGAGTTTGTTCGTGTGGTGTCGAACGATCTGGGTGAAAAGGAAATGCTGGCCCTGAACCGAGACCTCAAGCGGATGGCGGCGGAACACACGCGGACGATGAGCCGTTCGAATCTGGTTGCGTCGGACGATCCCGTCGACACGATCGCGTCCCAAGCCGATGAGAACACGCTGGTGATTCTGGGGGCGCAGCGCATTGGGCCCCGAAAAAAGCTATTCGGTCGTTTCGTTCGTCAGGTCGCACAGCAGACACAAGGTCCGATTATTGTGCTCAGTCGACGGGGGTGACGGATGCGGCGGCCTTGCAACATTGGTATGTTCTCTTGGCTTGCTACCCAGTCGCTTGAGAGTCCTTGAATCAATCCAACGAACCAACGAAGCCTGACTCCACCGATGTACGGGATTTGGGTGTTCCGTCCGATGCAGTAGGCCCGGCCCCTGTCTCGTTAGGGTCTCCGAGGCGATCGGTTGGTCTGGCGTTGATCTTTGGCTTGACCCTATTGGCGTACGTCCCGGCGATCCAGGGTGGCTTCATTTGGGACGATGACGACTATGTGATCAACAACGAGACTCTTCGCTCGTTCAGTGGGTTGCTCTCCATTTGGACCGACCCATCGGCAACGCCTCAGTACTACCCTTTGGTGCACTCGACGTTTTGGATCGAGTACCAACTCTGGGGGCTTTGGTCGAGCGGCTATCACGTGACGAATGTCATGCTCCACATTCTGGGCGCCATCCTTCTGTGGCGGCTGTTGCGTGACTTATCTGTCCCTTTGGCGTTTGTGATCGCGTTGGTCTTTGCGTTACATCCCGTCCACGTGGAGTCGGTGGCATGGATCACGGAGCGCAAGAACGTGTTGTCGGGCGTCTTCTATTTGGCAGCGATGACCGTCTTCCTGCGCGGCTATAAGATTGCGGGAAACGGCATCGCAGGGCAGCAAGACTCGGATCCGATTGATGGGACGGCGAAGCTTGGCCGCTGGTACGTGGCCGCCACCGCGCTTTTCTTGTGCGCTTTGCTGAGCAAGACCGTTTCTTCAACCCTTCCAGCGGCGATTCTGGTGATCCTATGGTGGAAACGTGGCACCTTACTGAAGCGTGACCTTTGGGCCACGTTGCCCCTGTTTGCGATGGGCATGGGGTTCGGGTTGGTCACCGTTTGGCTGGAGAAGTTCCAGGTCGGCGCAGACGGCATCGATTGGGAGCTCTCATTCGTGCAGCGGTGTCTGATTGCCGGTCGTGCGATCGTGTTCTACGCCACCAAGCTTGTGTCTCCGGTGCAGCTGACATTCATCTATCCGCGTTGGGAGATCGACGCGTCGTCGCCATTCGCCTATGCCTTCCCAGCGATGGTGTTGCTGCTCATCGTTGTTCTGTGGGTTTTGCGCGATCGACTGGGACGCGGGCCTCTTGCGGCCGTCCTCTTGTTTTGCGGGACGCTGTTTCCGGCGCTCGGTTTCTTTGACGTTTACCCCATGCGTTTCTCCTTTGTAGCCGACCACTTTCAATACCTCGCTTCGATCGCCTGGATTTCGTTGGTCGTTGTCACGATGAATGCGGTTCTACGGTCGATCTCCAGTGCATCGATGGTCCTCCCCAAGTGCATTTTGGGAGTTTCCATCGCGACGCTGGTGTTTCTGACGTGGCAGCAAGGCAAGGTTTACGAAGGCCTGGAAGTGCTTTGGCGAGACACGCTGGCCAAGAACCCGAACACGTTTTTGGCGCACAACAATTTGGGACGCCTGCTGATCGACCGTGGTGACTATGAGGAGGCGGAGAAGCACCTCCGTGAATCCGTGCGCATCAAACCGGACTTCGGCGACTCACTCGTTAATCTGGCCAAGTCCAGGGAAGCCCAGGGCGATCTGACGGAAGCCGGTGTGCTTTATCAGAAAGCGACGGAGGTGGCGCCGGGCTATCCGCAGGCGTGGAATGGGCGCGGCGTCGTCGCGGCCATGTCGGGCGACTTGGAGCCGGCGATGAAACACCTCCAACGTGCGCTCGAGATCAAGCCCGATTACGCCAACGCGTTGGTCAACCTCGGTCTTGTGCACGCCCAGTCCGGGCGCACGCCGGACGCCATCCGAGCTTTGGAGTCGGCTCTGCAGTTGGACCCGCATCTCCTAGAAGCCAAGACCAACTTGGCTCGCATGCTGATGGCAAACGAGGACACGGGGCGTGCGGAGCAGTTGTTGAAAGAAGTCTTATCAGCCAACCCAAATGACATCAGCACGCTGTTGAACCTTGGCGTGATCACGGGAAGCGATCAACGCTACGAAACGGCGATCGAGTACTTCCGCAGGATTGTGGAGATCGACCGATCCAACGCCCAAGCCCACTACAACTTGGGTGCGATGTACGACGCGATCGGCAACCAGCAACAATCCCATTTCCATTTCAACGTCTATGCGCGGCTGACTGGGCAAACCCCGTGATGCGGCGGCTGAGATTGATTTGACAATCTTTTGGGGACTCCCAAACAATTCTGGGGCGAGAAAACCGTTCAATAAGCATCCCGACCGATCCTCTGACTCGATCGGCAACCCACCTTCTTTTCAGGAGCGAATGATGTTGTTGAACCACGGTAACTCTCATCTGGGGCCGATGGCCCGCTGTGCGGCTTTGTGCGGTGCGATTCTCGCCGTCGCTGGTACCGGCGGTCTGCAGGCAGGGAGCCTGACGCTGGACGTTTCCCCCAGCCATCCTGTCTTGCTGTCAGGCCAGAAACAAACGACCTACGTACGAATCAGCCTGACGGGCTCGGAAATCGAATCGGACGAAGAACGACCGCCCCTCAATGTGGCGGTGGTGATTGACACCAGCGGTTCCATGTCCGGGGACAAGATCGTGCAAGCTCGCAAAGCGGCGATCGAAGCTGTGAAACGGCTTCGAAGCGACGACATCGTCTCCGTTGTGTTATACGACTCGGATGTTGAGGTCTTAGTCCCAGCGACGAAAGCGACCGATCGTGATTCGATCTTGGCCAAGATTCAATCGATCCAAGCCAATGGCTCGACAGCCCTTTTTGCCGGCGTCAGCAAAGGCGCCGCGGAAGTTCGGAAGTTCATCGGAGAGGAATCTGTCAACCGTGTGATCCTGCTTTCCGATGGCCGCGCGAATCGGGGGCCGTCCACTCCATCGGAGCTCGCCCGCTTGGGAGCCTCGCTGGTCAAGGAAGGCATCAGCGTCAGCACTCTGGGACTGGGGCTGGGGTACAACGAAGACCTCATGAGCGACCTCGCTCTTGCCGGCTCGGGGAATCACCTCTTCATTGAAGAAGCCGACGATTTGGTGGCCATGTTCAATGCAGAATTCAACGATCTGATGAGCGTGGTCGCCGGTGACTTCGAGATCAACGTGCGAGTGGCAAAAGGGGTTCGCCCGGTTCGTGTCCTGGGGACCGATGCCGATATCGACGGACAGAATGTGTTTGTTCCACTCACGCAGCTCTACTCGCGTCAACAACGTTACTTTGTGATGGAGTTGGAGGTGCCATCGAGGGACGACAATGAAAGCATGAAGCTGGCCGATGTCGACATCGCCTATGTCAACAAGATCACAAATCAATCCGAATCCGCGCGATCGACCGTGTCGGTGCAATTCTCATCCGACGAAGACAAGATCGCCCAGAATCGCAATCTGGAGGTCATTGCATATTGCACCGTTCAGATCGCCAATGAGCGCAATCGTCGTGCGACATTGCTACGTGATGCCGGTAAGGTGGAGGAAGCAAAGAAGCTGTTACTCATCAACCAGTCAAGTCTGAGCACGGTGCGACGGCAGTGCATCGCGGCGGGTGTTGATTCCGTTCTGCCAGAATTGAACTTTAATTGCACGTTGAACGAACAACAGGCCGTCGGTTTGGAAGATGATTCCAAATGGAGTTCCAATCGCAAGCTGATGCGGGCGGCGCAGAATTACAATCAGGTTCAGCAACGTTCGGCACCCAAGCTGAAGGTTCCCGATCTGGTTCTGCCGTCTCTCGACAGCAAACCTTGACCGCCCCCTCGGGCTGCCCATGCCAACGCGTCTCCTTCTTGCGCTGATCGTGATCTTGGTCACGCCGCTCGGCTTGATCGGCTGGTTGAGCCTGAGAAGCGTTGGCCAGCGTGAACAACTGGTGCGCGAGCAACAGACGTTGCTCGCCGAACGGGAATTGAACGACATCGACGACGCGATTCAGTTGTGGCTTGGCCAAGTGACGGCCTCCTTGGGTCGCGTTGTCGACAACGTGAGCATGGAACAACCCGAGACGTTTCAGTTGCTCACGCGGTCTCGGCGAAGTGACCCGCTTGTCCGCGACTGGGTTGCGATCAATTCGCAAGGTGACCTCATCTATCCGACGGCCCCGGCACTGAGTGATCGAAGAAGGGTCGCACATCACGAGTCCCTGATCGAGATGGCAGAATCGCGTCCCGATGCCCTGCGCTTGTTGCCGTCCGAACCGACGCCGAGCGCCGAATCCGGTTCAGCGAAGGTTCCAATGGCACAGTCGATCAGCTCGAGCCTCAAGTCCCGCGTGGTGCCACGTTCATCATCGGCAACGCCACTTGCGACCACTCAAGCAACGCCCATGCAGCAGACATGGTTTCGTGACCAGGGCTTGCAGATTGTCCTATGGTGGCCGACCTCCAGTGGAGGTTCACTGGGTGTGTTGCTGGAACGCTCCGCTTGGCTTGCGCGGCTGATGGATCGATTGCCCGATGTGCCAAGTAGGCAACAATCGGTCTTGAATACGATCTCGGTCCGCGACTCCGAGAACAAGTCGGTTTTCGGTTGGTCGGTTCGCGGACGCTTGTCTCCGTCAATGGACGCCGCGATGCCGCTGGTTTCACTCCGGCTGAAGCCCCCTTTCTCGGCTTGGCATCTTTCGGCGAACGCGATCGACATCCCTTCCAATCTGGCGGCGACACTCGCGGTCATTGCTCCTCTGGCGACCATTGGGCTGGTTTTGTTGGCCCTGAGCGTCTATGTCGCGACATCGCTGCGCCGGCAGATGCGATTGGCCCAGTCGCGTGTGACTTTTGCGGGTCAAGTGTCGCATGAGCTTCGGACTCCCCTCACCAATATTCGCCTTTACAGCGAGCTTGCCCATCAAGATCTCGAGCAGTTAGAGACATTGGATCAATGCGAACGTTTGAGGAAACGCTTGCGCGTGATTGACCAGGAGTCAGAACGCTTGTCTCGCTTGGTTTCTGGCGTGTTGGAAGTGATACGCGATCAGTCCCGGCCCCGGCCACCACGAAAGACGGAGGAGGATATCGGTCCGCTTGTGAGCAGAATCGTGGTTGGTTTTCGCGAGGTCCTCGAGGAGAAGCAGATTGACCTCCGAACGCGACTGGAGGCGGAAGGGATCGGGCATGTTGATGTCGAGCTCTTGGAGGTCATCTTGGGGAACCTGATCAGTAACCTCATAAAGTATGCGGCGGTCGGGCGTCTTTGTTTGATCGAGTCATCGATGCGAGACCAACGCCTGGTGGTGTCCGTCGAAGACGCTGGTCCAGGCATGACGGCTAAGCAAGCACAACGGGTTTTCAAGCCCTTTATACGACTGAACGATTCCATTGAGGCGCCATCCGGGACCGGCATCGGCCTGACGATCGCCCAGCGCGCCGCGAAACGACATGGCGGCGATGTTCGTTGGGTCAAGGTCCCCCGCGGGACTCGATTTGAAGTCTCGTTGGATGTGGGGCCGCTCGGTCGCCCTGGCCAGGAAGGAAATTGAGATGCAACACCTGCGCATTCTGGTGGCCGAAGACGATGAGCGGATTCGGAGTGCTCTCGTCGAAATCCTTTCGGCAGAGGGTCACGAGGTGAAGGCCGCCTCAGACGGTTGCCAGGCGGAGTTTTACCTTGAGCGCGCCGCATTCGATCTTGTGTGTCTCGATGTGATGATGCCCGGCAAGAGCGGCTTTGACGTTTGTCGAAAGATCCGAGAAAACGACTGGCAGACCGCCGTTCTCTTCATCACCGCTAAGGCAGATGAGATTGACAAAGTCGTTGGCTTGGAGCTGGGAGCGGACGATTACGTGGTGAAGCCGTTTGGGGCCAAGGAGGTCCTAGCGCGGATCCATGCAATCATGCGAAGGCGTGGTCCCTCACATCGGGCTCCGGTGCAAGTCGACGCTCTACAGCATGCCGATTTTCAGATGCATGGTCTTCGCATCAGCCCAAGCTCACTGCGCGCCAACGCGGACGGTCAATCGATGGATCTGACCCCGCGCGAAATACGCTTGCTGCTGCGGCTCTGGCAAAGCCAAGGCGAAGTGGTGCGCCGCGAGGACCTGATTCGTGCTGGCTGGCCCGAGGGCGCTTCCCCGCAGTCGCGCACCTTGGACCAAACGATCAGCAATCTTCGGAAACGCTTGTCGTTTGACGCGACCGTTGAGCCGGTGATCGAGACGGTGTACGGCGTGGGGTATCGCTACGACCCGGACGGTTGATTGAGCCTTCTCGAATCACTCTCCCAGGGGCAGTCGTAAAGACAATAAGTCAACAAGACGGGATGCACCCTCCTAGCAGGAGGGTCGAGCGTAGCGAGGGGAGGTAGAAGTGTTGCAAGAAAACGATCGCGTTCACACATCCTACCGGAGCCCTCCCCGAAATCTCGCCTGAGGCTCGATTTCGACCCTCCCTTCGCTGCGCGGGGGCGGGTGAATCAGCTCGCGGTCGGCGAGAAATGTCCTGAGGCCCCTTGACCTTGCCGCGGGACCTTTGTATTAATGCAGTAATACAAAAGAGGTCGCGTTCATGCAAATTCAAATTCACGACGACGGGACGCCGTTGTATCAGCAAGTGGTCGATCAAATTCGCATGCGGATCCTCAGCGGCCAATTTGTTGCCGGCGATGAACTGCCACCCATTCGCGTTTTGGCAGAGAGGCTCCGCATCAACGCGAACACGGTGGCGCGGGCTTATCGGGAACTTGAGGTGGCGGGTCTCGTTGAAAAGCGACGCACGCGTGGAACTTTCGTGACCGGTGAATCGGGCCGTATGTCAACGGCTGCGAAAAGGGCGGCAATTCAGCCGACGATCGACCAACTGGTCACGCTCTCGGAGTCTTTGGGGATCGACTCGGAACAACTAGCGAAATGGATCGAGGTTACTCGCAACAAGGGGAAACGATCATGAACATCGACCGATCTAGTCGCTTGGAGCGAGACTCAGAATCGAACGGTTCCTCGGTTGGACCGTTCGCGGCGCGGGCAATGGGGCTCTCGCAACGTTACCGAAACAAGGACGTGCTGTCCGGCATCAATCTCGATGTGCCGCGTGGTTGCGTTTTGGGCCTGCTAGGGCTCAACGGGGCGGGGAAGACGACGTTGCTGCGACACTTTTTGGGGCTGCAGCTTCCTGCCTCCGGTCGCATCGAGGTCTTGGGTGGCGATCCGTCACGTGACCGCGAGCGAGTGATGCAAGCGGTGGGCTACATGTCCGAGGAAGACTCGCTTCCCAAGTGGATGCGTGTGCGGGACGTGATTCGCTTCTGCAGCCGCGTTTACAAGACCTGGGAGGAAGCGGAATCGCTGCAAAGAGCAAGCGCCTATGGACTCGATTTGGACCAGCCCTTGAGCAAGCTCTCTAAAGGTCAGCGAGCACGCGTCGCACTGCTGGCGGCCATCGGTCACCGTCCGGAGCTCTTGATCCTGGATGAACCCGGGAGCGGTTTGGATCCGATCGCGCGAGATGACATTTTGGAGGCGATTGTTCGATCTTCTGGCGAAGAAGGGCGTACGGTGATTCTTTCCAGCCACCAATTGGAGGATGTGAATCGCGCTGCCGACCGGATTGCCATCCTGGCGGACCAGCGTATCGCCATGGATCTCGCCGTGAACGAAATCCCAGAGAGATTCTCGCAGTGCTTGCTTGCCGGGCCAGAGCAAATGGAACCAAAACCAGAGTGGTTTGTGGACTCGGTGATCGACTGCCGCAAGCGTGGGCCAGAATGGTCCGTGCTGATCGAGCACCGCAGTGGGCGGTCCGACCCACCGACAACCGGCGTGCCTGACGGCTGGCATCTGGTCGATTCGCAAGCAGCCTCGCTGAAGCGTGTGTTTGAGGCGTTTGCCGCCACTAAGAAAGAAACGGCTGACTCGAAAGGCGAGGCAACCTGATGAACGACGTCATGACGGTTTATCAGTGGGTCTTTCTACGCAACCACCGCATCATGATCGGCTTGCTGGCCTGGGCGATTCAGGGCGTGCTGATCATGCTTTGTAGTCCGGGGGAACTCACGGGATGGGGAGACCAGATCGATGGATTGATCATCCCGATCACGCAGATGCCCTTGATGGGCTATGCAGTTCTCGCGTTCGGAATTGGGAACCCGCGACTGGACAGCACTCAAAGTGGTCTGGATTTCTTCCTCGCGCACGGACCGCTTCCAAGCCGATCGATCTTACGTGGCGTCCTCGCCGCCCGTGCAACCCTGATTGGCATGTCAACCCTGTTGATGGCGGGCTGCATCCTGCCGCGATCAAGCGAAACCTCGCTGCTGGCGTTTCCCGTTCTCTTGTTATTGGCGCTGAGTTGTAGCTGTGTTGTCGACGCATTGGCATGGCGGCCCTTCATGGAATCATGGCATCGATCGGTTGAAGGGGTCGCGATCTTGTTAGCGGGTTTCGCCTGTTTGGCAGGATGTCTCGTTGGATTGATCTCCCTCTCCGGCATAACGCAATGGGCCGCTTTGTCGTGGGGTCTGGGTTACGGCGTCGCGGGACTTGCGTTGGTGGCCTCGTTTGCGGGACTTAATCGAAGTCTCTTGCTTGCACGGCAGAACTATGTTGGGATGCCGGCCAGGAAATCGTTGTGGCTGGTGCGAGCCCTGCGTTGGCTTTCACAACTTTTCTCACCGGCTGACGAACCGAGTGGAGTGGGCTTGAATGACGAGCTGAGCTGGATTGACAAGAAACAGATCGAAACGCCCTATTTGCTCTTGGTCTGTTGTCTCTTCCTCCCGATGTTGGTCATCGTTGCGACGATGCAGAATGGGATCGTCATCGCGGGACTGAATGCTTTCTTGGCCTTGGTCTTTTCGATGTCGCTGTCAGGCGCTTGGGGCAGCCAAGAATCTGCGGACCGGGGGCCGCTCGGGAGACGCACCTACGACTTAATCGCCATCAGTCCGATCCAACTCACGACGCTTTGTTGGGTCAAGCTGAAACGCGACGTGGTGCGTATGACCAAAGCTCTGCTCTTGATCAACCTTGTGAGTTTGGTCTTCCTCTTTGTGTTGTCGCTGGCAGGCCGTTTTTCTTGGCACACCCTCCTGGAACTTCCCAGGGACACGCTGGTGTCGGCCATCGTGGGTGGGCTACTGATCCAATGGTGGATCGTGATCACACGCCTCTTCGCTTCCACATGGGTCCGTTTCATCGAACGCGACCGAATCGCGATGATCGTCGTCGTGGCTACGAATGTCGCCATCTTTGGGCTGGTCATCGCGTTTATCTGGTGGTTTATGCAGCAAAGCGACTGGGAGTCAGTTCAACGCGGCCTTTGGCAGGCGGCCACTTGGATTCCCATGATTGTCGGCGGATTGCTGGCTGCCAAATTTTTGGTTCTGGGTTTGTCTCTGTGTTTGGTCTATCCTCGGCCAGCATGGCGTGAGTGGGTTCAGAAAGTGACGTTCGGTTGGATGCTGTGTGTCTTCTGCGTTGTTTTGCTGGCCCGGCTGTTATGGCCTTCGGGTTTGGAGGGCGATACGCTTTCAAGGGTCTTCACGGGTGGCTGGGTGCCTTCCCTGTCCACGGCCACTTTGATGATGGCAATCTTGCTAACGCCACTCTCGAGAATCGTAATTTTGCCATGGGCTCTTCAGCTGGATATTCGGCGTTAGATCGTGACTGGAACCAAATCGAAGAGCCCACTCCCGACGCAAAAGCCTTGGTTGCAGCCCTCAAGAAACGCAACGCGATCCTCGTGATGGCCGAAAGTTGCACCGCTGGGATGGTCGCTGCTCGCATTGCCGGCGTCCCTGGAACGTCGAACGTTCTGGCGGGCAGTTCGGTTGTCTATCAGGTCCCGACCAAGTCGATGTGGTTAGGGGTTCCGAAGGCATCGATAGACCAATTCAAAGCGGAGAGCCCTGAGATCACGGAAGCGATCACGCGCGGCGTGCTCGAGCGGACCCCGCACGCAACCATGGCCGTCGGGATCACCGGTCATCTCGGTCCCGGGGCTCCAAAATCCAAGGACGGCGTCGTTTATGGGGTGATCGTGAATCGGACGCTCGAGCAGGCGACGCATCGCCAGCATTCGCTATCATCTACCGGCAGGGTAGCGCGTCAGGTGGAAGCGGCCGACTGGCTGATTGCCCGTGTCTTGGAGGCATTGAGATCGTAAGCGTCCCCATCCACGTGATTTCACGGAATGAATTGGCTTAATTATCACCACCTGCTTTATTTTTGGATGACCGCCAAGGAGGGCAGCGTCAGTCGGGCAGCCGAGAAGCTGCACCTTTCGCAGCCGACGGTGAGCGGGCAGCTGCGGCAATTGGAACGAGCCGCGGGCGGCAAGCTCTACGCGAGAAAAGGCCAAGGCCTCGTCCTGACTGACCGCGGTAAGATGGTCTACGAGTATGCCGAGCAGATTTTCACGACCGGCAATGAGCTCATGCGTCGCCTGCGTGGAGACGACGCCAGCGGCGCGATTCCCTTGACCGTGGGCATTCCCGACTACCTTCCCAAGCTCATGACCGCGGAGCTACTCGGCGTGGTCTTTGAGCTGGATCCTCCGATACACCTCACCTGCCGCGAGGGACCCTTGCAGTCGTTGCTGTCGGACCTCGCCATGCAGCGTCTGGACGTCGTGCTGTCTGACAGCCCGGTTGGGGCGGAAGTGGACACCAACGTTTACAACCATTTTTTGGGTGAGAGTGAGATCGCTTGGGTTGGCTCGGGAGCCATGCTTCATCTTGCGGACGGCTTTCCAGATTCCTTGTCGGATCAGCCGCTCCTCATGCCCACGGAGAACACGGTCTTGCGACGGGGCATCGAGCAGTGGCTTGAGAAACAATCGTTTCATCCTCGCTGCATCGCGGAGATCGAAGATGGCGCTTTGTTAAAAACCTTCGCGATGCAGTCGCGCGGCTTGGTGCCCATCCCGCTAGCGGTTCTGAAAGAAGCAAAGCAACAATACGGCCTAGAATTGATCGGCGTCATCGATGATTTTCGGCTGCAGTTCCATGCGATCTGTCGTGAGCGACGGGTGGAACACCCTGGGATCGTTGCGATCACCGAATCGGCTTCCAAACGCTTGCCAAGTGGTCAAGCAAGCTCCGATTGATGTTCGTATCAGGCGAGCCCCAGTTGCGAGTGGAGGCCTTGAAAGAAGAGGCTTTTCTCCGCCTCATAGGAAGCGTGGTCCCCGTCGCCTTGTCGCCATTGTTCCACTTTCGTCTCTTCGAAACGCAGGGCGACCTCGGGGTAGCCCCGCAGATGATCGCGTACCGCGATGGTTGCCGTCACGAGTGGATCCGTGTCAAACGCCAGCAGCACCCGATGTGTGGGGTCGCCATGTCGGGGCTTGATCAGGACACAAGCTGACTTGGCCCAGACCGGAGGGGTGACGCGGCGAAAGTTCAGGCCCTCAATGCAGAGTGCGGCGTCCTCGAAATCTTCCAACGCCTCCACGGTCGCCACCACATCGATGACGGGACGCGCGATCAGGCCGGAAATGGCGGTGCTGCCGATGTGGTGAACCTGGTTGATGCGTCCCTCAGAACACTGAAAAAGTCCGGAACGGGTTTGCTCGAATTCCTGCTTCCAACGCGCGTCGTGATGCATGAGTCGCACCAATCCGGCGTCGTCTGAGTCGTTGTCAGTCACAAATGTCCGATGATTCAAGTGGGCTGGTGGATCGGATATAAATCCGGGCGAGCGGATTCCGACGAACGGAGATCCCATGGGTTTTTTCAGATTGTAGGGTGCTATGGAAGTCAGCGATGCGGACGACGCCCCAGAGTTGGGCAGCGATGGCGTGTTTTTTCCGCCGACGGAAGCGTCTGTTGGCGTGATCATGGGTAGCCGGAACGACTGGGAAACCATGTCGCGTGCGTGTGAGATGCTGAAGGAGTTGCAGGTACCACACGAGGCCATGGTTGTGTCGGCTCATCGCACGCCGAGCCGGATGATCGCCTACGCGCGTCAAGCCTCTGACCGCGGGCTGAAAGTCATCATCGCGGGAGCCGGCGGCGCGGCGCACTTGCCTGGCATGGTGGCTTCGGAGACCGAATTACCGGTGATCGGGGTGCCCGTGCAAAGCCGAGCCCTCCAAGGGATGGATTCGCTGCTTTCAATCGTTCAGATGCCCGCTGGCATTCCGGTGGCGACCATGGCGATCGGCGGATCTGGCGCTCACAACGCGGGCGTCCTGGCCGCACGCATTTTGGCGCTGTCGGATCCAGACCTTGCCGATCGCCTGAGTGTGTACGTTCGGGGGCTGGAAGCGACCGTCATCGAGTCAGCGGACCTCACCGATGCTTGAGTCAACAACGGAGAGATCCGCGGTGGTGAAACCTGTGCTTCCGGGTGCCACCATTGGCATGGTCGGCGGCGGTCAACTCGGACGCATGTTTGCCATGGCGGCTGCGACAATGGGGTATCGCATGGCGTTGTTCTGTAACAACGAGGGCGAGCCAGCGTCCCAGGTTTGTGACACGGTTGTCTGTGGCGATCTGGCTGACGCGGACGCGATCGACCGCTTTGCCCGGCATTGCAGCGTGATCACACTGGAGTTTGAAAACATTCCCGCGGCGACCATCCGGCGCTGTGAGGAATTCGCGCCCACCTATCCGGCATCCTCGGTATTGGAGACCGCGCAAGATCGTTGGCTAGAAAAAACAAGGCTCAAAGAAGCCGGCTTGCCAGTCACGCCGTTCGCACGCGTCGACAGCGAGGAAGCCTTGGCCCGCGCGTCAGAATCCTTGGGCCGGCAGATGGTCGTCAAGACGCAGCGTTCTGGTTACGACGGGAAGGGCCAGCACAAGGTCGATTTGGATGCGGTCGCGTCGCCCGGCATCCCTTGGGAGAATTCCGATGGTTGGGTTGCCGAATCACTGATCTCGTTTGACTGCGAAATCAGCGTGATTGTGGCACGTTCTCGCAACGGCGAATGCAAGGCATTTCCGGCGTTCGAAAACCGTCATCGCAACCACATTCTGGATGTGACGATTCTGCCCGCCGATGTACCACAGACGACGGCGGAGGAAGCCCGTTCCATCGCCGTCCGTGCCGCCGAATCGCTAGATGTGATTGGGCTCCTGTGCGTCGAGTTTTTTGTACAGGACGGCGTTTGCTTGATCAATGAAGTCGCGCCACGCCCTCATAATTCAGGGCACGTCACGATGGCGGCCACCCATGTCTCGCAGTTTGAACAGCACGTCCGCGCGGTGTGCGGCTTGCCCTTGGGTGATACCTCGATGGTGACGCCGGCGGCGGCGATGATGAACTTGTTGGGGGAACATTGGCATCGGGGCACGCCCAACTGGGCGGCGCTTCTTGCGGTGCCTGGTGTGCAGTTGCACCTCTATGGCAAACAGTCGTCAAGACCGGGACGCAAGATGGGCCACGTCAACGCCGTGGGAAGTGAGCGCCAAGAGACTTTGGACCGACTCCGCTATGCGATTGAACAGCTCAGATGCTGAGCATTTGATTGGCCGATTCCGAGTTTTGAAAGCGACCTTTGCTGCCATCCCACATCAGCTTTTCGCGGCCATGCTCTGGGAACCGTTTGATGACCACGTTGGCGAGATGGCAAAGGTTGGCCGAGTGGTGACCGGTTTCGAACGGCGCCTGAGGAGTGGCATTGCCGCGGATCGACTCGATGAAATTTGCCATGTGTCGGGAATGGGGGTCCATACCTGCTTCATCGATCTTGGTCGGAAGGCCTTCGAGCCAGCTCGGATCGGATGCGGTCGTGCCTTTGTAACCCGTTTGAATCCAACCTTGGGTCCCCTCGAAACGCGTTTGCACCGACTCGGGACCACTTTCGCAAATTAACTCGACGCCATTGGCATAGGTCGCGCGAAAACGAGTTTCCGTCGCGGTGTTGAACAAGCTTCCCTCGGGCAGGAATTTTGCATCCAGGCACTCGATCGTCTCCGGGGCCCCCTGATCCAGCCCCATGCCCCAGTGAGCCATGTCATTGCAGTGGGCGCCAAAGTTGGTGATCTGGCCCCCCGAATAGTCGTAGTGAAATCGAAAGCGGTAGAGGCAGCGATCTTGATGAAAGGGCAGCTTGGGCGCTGATCCGAGCCAGCGTTGATAGTCAAACCCGTCGGGTACCGGCATGGGGTCCCAGCCCGGACCCGGGCCGACCTTGTTGTTGAACCCAACCTTCGTCACGATGCGCCGAAGATCGCCCACCAGCCCGTCCTTGACGGCATTGCATACAAAAGCGCTGACCGGATTGGATCTCTCTTGGCTGCCCGTTTGGCCTATCCGACCGCTCTTTTGCATGGCAGTGACCATGGACCTGCCACCGGCGATGGAGTGGGAGAGGGGCTTTTCGCAATAGACATGCTTCCCCGCATCCGCCGCCTCCAGCGTGATCGCACGATGCGAATGGTCCGGAACAACGATGAAGACCGCATCGATGTCATCGCGTTCCAGCACTCGTTCGTGCTCGTTGACAGCAACGCATTTCTCAAAATCGGGATGGTGCTTGCTGTAGTGCTGGTTCACCAACTCAGCCGCTGGCTCACGGCCATAAAAGTGCTCCTCCTTTTTGTAGCCATAGCTACCGCGGTTCACATCGCACGCGGCAACCACTTGAGCCAGGTCGTGTTGCAGCACCCGTTTGAGCAGCCCCATGCCCTGGTTGCCCGTTCCAATGAACGCCACACGAACACGATCGTTCGCGGCGTTCATGGCCTGACCGAGACGTGGCGCGACGACGAGGCTGGCAGCGGTGCTGCCCTGAATGAATAAATGCCGGCGGTTCAACAGAGACGACATGGACGGAAGCCTTGGGGGAAACGAATTTCACTAGCACGTAGCATAACCCATCCCGCTAAGTCAGGCTTTTTAAACGCGTTTCTTACGGCGTCGGCGAGCCTTTTCGTCGGTGTCTTGTAACGAGGTATCCCGAGCTTACCAGTAACGCGAGCATAGCCAAGCCGCTTGGCTCCGGGACCGCGGTGACGGTGACCCCAAAGGTAACGGGATCAGGATTCACCTCTGCCAAGAAACCAAAATCCGCGGTTTCCAGCGTGATGGTGAACAACTCGGTTGGGTATGTCTGGGCGGTTCCCGCTAAGACCGTATGTCTCAAATCAAGTTGTCCGACCAGGAAGCGATCGCCAACATCATCGAAGATGACGGAACCGAGGACCGCATCTCCGGAGATGGATACCAAGTCTTCACCGCCAGGCGTCACGGATGATGCCGCGACACCGTCGACTAGCTGTTGACTGTTACCTGAGAAGATGTAGTTCGCATCTGAGAGAAAGCTCTCAGGCCCGGCGGGCGCTACGAACTCAAGTTCTCCATTCGGTGTTGACGCAGGCGAGATAGAGAAACCGATTGTGTATCCACTCACGTCATCATCAAATGTTCCTGCTTCGAACTGTGCAAAAACGTCCAAGGTATTGCTACCGTTGGCAAACAGGGTCGAGTCACCCTCGATGGTGATGATCAGATCACCAAGGGCGCACTGGGCCGTCACCGTAAAAATCGTGACCGCGAACAGACGAGAGAGGCAGGTGCCGACCGAATTCTTGTGAAAAGTCACTTTCGAGGCCCTCTTAAAGGTAAATGAGAAGACCCTTGATTCTAATTAGTGGACGTCGAGATGCCATCAAGCCAATGACTTGGTTTCAGCCGATATCTCGCCGTTGGGCCTCCACCCATTTGGGCTGGGATGCATGAGCGAATCAACAATGCAAGACTTCGCAGCCTTGTTTGAAGCGCTCGAGCAAACCACCAAGACAAACCAAAAGGTGGCGGCGATGGCGGCCTATTTTGCCAAGGCGCCGGCGGCTGACGTCGCGTGGGCGATCCATTATTTGTCCGGGCGACGCGCTCGACGCGTGGTGAAGACAGGCTTGTTACGACAATGGGCGGCTGAGTCAGCTGACTTGCCCGAATGGTTGTTCGCGGAATGCTATGACGCGGTGGGAGATCTCGCGGAAACCATCAGCCTGATTGTGATGGAGGCATCGGGAACCGATTCCCGCAGCCTCCAGGCGTGGATGGAAGACGTCGTCTTGCCGCTAGCCCGCCAAGAGGAAGCCCAACAGCATCAAGCCATCGAACAGATTTGGCGGACGACCAGCCAGACGCATCGCTTGGTTCTCATGAAATTGATTACCGGGGGTTTACGGCTGGGGGTCAGTCAGAAGCTCGTCGCGCGCGCGTTGTCGCAGGCATTTGAACTCCCCGTCGAAGTGATCGCTCACCGAATGATGGGCGACTGGCAGCCGGATGAGGCATTCGTAGCGTTGCTCCGGTCCGCCGAAACCGGGGACGCCCAACTCAGCCGCCCGTTTCCGTTCTGTCTAGCACACGCGATCCCTTCCGAACATCGCGAAACAACCGTCACGGACATCCGCAAGGCTGCGATCGGTTCACCGGATGACTACATCGCGGAATGGAAATGGGATGGCATTCGTGGCCAGCTGATCCGCCGGCAGGGCCAAACCTTTCTCTGGTCGCGTGGGGAAGAGTTGATGGAGAATCGTTGGCCGGAGATTGAATCGGCTGCGGAAGCACTTCCGGATGGGACCGTGATCGATGGCGAGATCCTGGCCAGTCGAATCACGGACCTGGGCGTCGAAGTCCTGCCTTTTGCGGCTTTGCAACGGCGCATCGGTCGAAAGAAGGTCGGCAAGAAACTACTCGCGGAGGTGCCAGTGGTCTTCCACGCCTTTGATTGCTTGGAATCCGACGGCCAAGACCTGCGAAACAGGCCTTTGCACCAGAGGCGTCAGCACCTGTCCCAACTGATCGAGGGGCATCGTCCCGGAACGATCGTCTTGAACCCAGCCTTGGGGTTTCAATCCTGGGAAGAGCTGGAACAAATCCGTGCCACCAGCCGCGAGCAGCATGCCGAGGGCCTGATGATCAAACGCGCTGATTCCGCCTACACCGTGGGGCGTACGCGCGGTGTTTGGTGGAAGTGGAAACTGGCGCCGCACACCGTTGACGCCGTCCTCATCTACGCGCAACGAGGCCACGGCAAACGAGCCAGTTTATACACGGACTACACGTTCGCGGTCTGGGACGCAGGTCGTTTGGTCCCCTTCGCGAAGGCCTACAGTGGTCTGACCGATGCTGAGATCACCCAAGTGGACCGCTTCATTCGAAAGAACACACAAGAGAGATTTGGACCGGTCCGAAGCGTCACCCCGGAACTGGTGATGGAGCTCGCTTTCGAAGGATTGCAGCGGAGCACACGGCATAAGAGCGGGATCGCAACGCGATTCCCTCGCATTGTTCGCTGGCGCCAGGACAAAAGGCCCGCCGATGCCGATTGCTTGGACGATTTACTGGCACTGCTACCCGATTCGGAGGGTTAGTCGCCGCGAATCAACCCGATCAAGTCCTCGGTCGTCATTTTGCTGGCCGCGCCGGTCCCGTCCAAGACATCGCCCACCAGTGTTCGCTTGGTATCGTGCAGGGCCAGGATTTCTTCCTCGATGGTGCCCCGCGAGACAATTCGATAGACCATCACCGGTTTGTCTTGTCCGATGCGGTGGGCCCGATCCGTCGCCTGGTCCTCGACGGCAGGGTTCCACCAAGGATCCATGTGAATCACGTAATCGGCGGCGGTCAGGTTGAGCCCGGTGCCGCCGGCCTTGAGAGAAATCAAGAACGCATCATCGGTTCCGTTTTGAAAGGCATCGACGCGTTTTTGGCGTTCTTTAGCCGACGTGGAGCCGTCCAGATATTGATAGGTGAACCCAGCGCCATCAAGTGCCTTGCGAATCAGGGCCAGGTGTTCGGTGAACTGACTGAAGATCAAGGCCCGATGGTGTTCGTCTTTCAACGCCGACAACGTTTCCAACAATTGAGCTAATTTGGCGGATCCACCCTGGTACGATTTGTCGACCAGACCGGGGTGGCAGCTCAATTGTCGCAACCGAGTCAACAAAGCGAGAACACGAAACCGCTGGTCCTGTGTTTTGGGCAGGCCAACCACGTCGTCCAATTCTCCGATCGCCGCGCGTCGCATGTTCTCGTACGACGCTTGCTCCTCTTTGGACAGGTCAACGTAAATCGTCTGGTCGGTACGCGGCGGCAATTCCTTCAGCACCTTTGACTTGGTTCGTCGCAAGACAAACGGCTGGATTCGCGCCGCCAAACGCTTCTTGGCGTCAAGGTCATCTTCGCGTTCGATGGGCACGGCATAGCGGCGTCGGAAATCTTCCCAGCCACCGAAAACACCGGGTGAAACAACATGAAATAGGCTCCAAAGTTCGCCCAGGTGATTCTCAACGGGGGTGCCCGTCAATGCCACTGTCCAATCAGCGGGGATTTGAAAGACCGCTTTGGATGTCTTGCTGTTGCTGTTCTTGATAGCCTGAGCCTCATCCAACACCATCGTGTTCCAGTGCACGGAAGCCAACGCCTTTTGGTCGCGTAGCGCCAAGCCGTAGCTGCAAACCACAACATCGCCGGGACCAACCTGTTTCAACAACGTGTCGCGGTCTGCGTCGCGATACAGTGAACAACGAAGCTGGGGAGTGAACCGTTCTGTTTCGCGTTGCCAATTGAACCCCACGCTGGTGGGCGCGATCACCAATGCTGGCCCCTGGTCTTGGCGCGACAGCAAGACGGCTAGCGTCTGAAGCGTTTTGCCGAGTCCCATGTCATCCGCCAACACGCCTCCCACGCCCCAGTGCGCCAGTCGGCTGAGCCACTGATAGCCGTGAACTTGGTATTCGCGCAGATTGGCGTCTAGTCCGTCCGGCAACTCCGGCACGAAACTCTCGGCCTCCTCGAGTCGAGCGACGGCGTCGTGCCATTTGGCGATCGCTTCCAGCTGCATCTCGCTATCGGCGAACGCCTCCCGGATCACGGGAGCGGAGGTGGCGTCCAGCTTCAGCGTTTTTCGGTCCGCGTGGGTCGCATCACGTAGCTTCTGAAGGCGTCGCCGAAGCTTCGACTCGATCTTGGCCCATCGACCATCACCAAGGTGAACGTAGTCGCCTTGCACGTCTGACTCGCCGAGCGACTGCAAATCTGCAAGCAGCTTGTCCAAAGAGACGTCTGTCTCACCGATCTGGGCAGTACCAGACAAGCCAAACCAATCACGCTTGCGCTTGATTTCAACACGAACGTTTGCGGGCGCGAGGGAGCCAAGGAGGGCAAGCGGCTTGCCGGACGCTTCTTCCCACATGACTTCGGTCGCTTCGATCGAAGCGTTTTCCTGTGGGCAGGGATTGAACCCGTCGGTATCCTCCGATGCAAGCGTTTGAATGGTGGAAAGAAACTCCAGAACGTTGTCAATTCCCGTGATGGGTTGTGTGTCTTTCAAACAGGCCGTGTTTGGGCCGTCAAGGTGAAAATCGCTCGGTGACAGTTTTTGGGCAAGGTGATGCGAAACCGCAATTTCAGTTGGCAGCGAACGAGGGCGCAAGCAAGCAGCGGAAGCTGTGTCTTGCTGGCTTCTTGAAGGGTCTGGGGAAACCTGCTTCTTTGGACCCTTCTTCGGTTTTGTTGTCGCAGGCTTGCGGGCGGCCTTTGTTTTGGCGTCCGGTTCAGACGGTTTGTTTTCTTTGTCGAGCACCAAGGCGGAACCGCTGCCCGGAAATCTGAGTCGACCATTGGGGTCCCGCATTCGAATGGCAAAATCGATGCTGCCATCGGAATGCGATCGTGCCAAGACAACGGGTCGCACCCTCGGCGGACCGTCCACGTGATAAAGATCGTCGGGTGCCGTGACGGTGACAAAGTCGCGCAAGGGCGCCAGCGTTTCAAGCAGCCCGATGGCTTGGTCGCGCGTCAACGCCTTGAGCTGCACGATCATCGGGACAACCTTGGCAACGAGCGGTTCCAGAGACGTTGTCATCAGCAACGCATCGTCTTCACAGACGGCAACCGACTCGTTCTCCTGATCGAAAATCACCCGCTGCGGTTGATTGGACGCAACCACCTTGCCATCGGGATCGATGGGGCGGATACAGAATCGGGCCCGAAAAGCCTCTGCCGCGTGGGAAGGATCCTCAGCGCGAAAGACCTCGATCGTGGGTTCGCCACGTGCGACGCGAGCAGGGCGATCATGGAGGTACACGGCTTCACTTCCGATCAGTAGTTTGCAGACCTCCAGACCGTCGAAGCTTCGATAGTCGTAGTGGTAGCGGTTTCCATCGGACCGCATCAGTTCCGATACGACGTGGCGATCCTGACGCGTGAGCGCGATGTCCGTGTCACGGTCCAAGGTTGTCAGGTCCGCCTTGCGTCCCTTCGTGTATCCGGTGCCGCGTTTCTTTTGCTGTTGAAGGACCGGGTAGGCAATGAGGCCATGCGACTCCACGACGAATCGCCAGGCCAACCGCGAGGTCTGTTGTGATTTGGGCTTTGGCAGCCAAGCGTCTTGCAAGTCGACGCTCACATGGGCTGGATCCAAATGTAGCTGAAGTTGGTTCAACAGCCCGACGGTGGGATCGACATCAAACGTGCCACGATCGACGTCAGATTCTGTGAAATCTTCCTGCTGGATCAACTTGGACAGCCGGCTAGTGGGGTCATCCAGTTGATCTTCCAGATCCATGAGGTAGCCGATCGCGTGGACGCACGGCTTTTTTCCATGGGACGCGGCGCAGGTACAGACGGCGGGATGACTCGGATCGCCTACCCGTGCCCAAACCTGATATTCCATCTCACGATCAGAGCAAGTTCCGCGAAAGTCACCGCTCGCATAGACATCGTTCGTTTCAAAAAGCAACTCGCGTCGATAGACCTTGTCCGCGAATTCGCCGGGAATCGAATGGGTGATCCGAGAGATGGCGTCTCGCCATTGTTCCAGAAGTGAGGGTTCGCTGGCACCTTCGTCATCGAAATCGAAGAGTCGAGCCAACTGATTGCGACTCGGATGGGTCTTCGCAACCAAGCCCGAAGCGACCAACTTGTCAAAGGCTTCGCGAGCACGACTTTCAGGTGTACGTGACAAAGGCGTTAGCGAAGCACGCTTTCGCTTCATCGGCCGCTTTCTTCTGGCCATGGCGGGATCATCCTTGAGTTGTAATGCGGGTCGCCGCCAGCCAAAATCAGGGAGTATCGATGCGGCAGTGCTCGATCCCCCCCATATTCTAACCAGGATCAGCCGGTTGCCCGAGCCCACTTTCGTGTGTGACCTCGCGAGCTTTCTTGGTCTGCTTTCCAGACGCCGAATGATGCCAGATCGACTTTTGATGACTTGGGCGCGCCGTTCACGGCTTCGAATGCAACGCTACGCTTTGGTGGAGCCCGCAAGGCCCAGTTCCGCCAGCCATTTGCGAGGCGTTTTTCCGGGTTCCGCATCCTGTTGGCCGTAGCGTTGGGCGATGCGTTGGTCTCGCTGCAGTTGCTCCAATCGTTCCTCCAACTCAGCGTTGCGTTTGGCCAGCTCCTGGCGCTCACGCGACAGCTTGGCACGCTCCAGCGATGCGGCGACCTCAGCGGATCGAAACTTTTCTTCCCACTGGGTTTTCAAATCCTGAAGCCGTTGGCGTTCTTCTCGAATCAGTTCGTCCGAGTCGATCATTTCGGCGATCGCAGCGGCCCCCATCGCGGTGCCGCCCGTCGCACCGCCAACACCCAGGTTGGCTCCAAGCGATTCCTTTTGATGATCCAGGCATGCTCGCAGTTCGTTGATTTCGGTTTCGCGTTCCTGCAGGGCGTCGCGCGCCTTTTCCACTTGTGTCAGCAATTCGCGAATCCAAGCGTCCGCATCCAATGACCCGGATGCGTTCGCATCGTCGTTGTTTGCGACGACGCCTTGTTGCGGTCCCGACAACGAAGAGACAAATGACTCGGCGTCGAAGTCTCCCGTTTCCATCTGCTGCAGGATGGCCTGCTTGCGTTCGTCCCAAGAAAGAGATTCGTCGACGGCAACGGTTTGGCGAATTGTTTCGGACGCGCACTCGCTGGCTTGCTGCGACGCGAGGCCCTCGTAGTCGTTTTGCAACTGTTGAAACGCGTCCTCTTGCTGCTGCAGCAGCCCACGCAACTCTTGCAGTCTCGTTTCATAGGCATCGCGTTCATCGTTGGACAGCGATGACACCATCGATTCTGTTGCGAGATCTGGTGCGCTGGTTTGTTCCAAACAAGCGACCGAAGGGGCCGGTTGCGATGCCAGGACTTCCCTGACATTTCCGTCGATCCGATGCAACAGGTCCACCAACGCGCCCCAACGCGGGTCGTCATGTGGCAGCAGCGGATCCGTGGGTGAATCGGGGGCGGCCGGCTGCCCCAGCGGGACTTCGGAATCGGAACGCTCCTCGCAAGCGGACGGTTTTTCCGGCGTCAACGGATCCGTCACGCTCTCGACCTGGGTGGCTTGGCGTGACGCAACCGACGACCGAGAGGTCTTTTGGGGGTTCCGACGGCGACTGCGTTTCGATCGAGACATGAAGCGTGTTTTGAACCGGGGCGTCGAACCGCATCAACGAAGATACTCTGCGATGCGGCCCGGACGGGTGGTGTGGGCTGAGTCGAAGGGTTCTTTCTTCCCCAGAACCGTTTATCATCCGGACGAACCGATCTGGGGATCGGGTCGCGATAGACCCTCGTCCACTGCAACCGTAGGCCACGGATCGGCGTCCGACAAATGAAACCTCCCGGATCGTTCCGATTTGTACGTCGTGCCCGTTGACACCGCGCGGTGGTGCTTTCGTTGGGGATATTCAAACGTGGTTTCGGGTCGACATCTTGCCGGTTGAGGACATTGACGAGGCAGCCCCCCGAGAAAATCGAGATTGCTTTGGCGAAGAAGAAACCGGACCCGAAAGAACAGGCCTCGGCACCGGATCGATCGGTCGACGCATCAGAGCCAGAGGAAGACTTTGAAACGCTCTTGATGCAGATCGAAACAACGGTCAGCGATCTGGAAAGTGGTCGCCTCAGCTTGAATGAGTCGTTGCAACGCTATGAAACCGCTGTTTCCAAAATGCGTTCTTGTTACGACTTACTCTCGGCGGCGGAGCAGAAAATCCAACGACTCAGTGGCGTCGACGAACAAGGACAAGCGGTGCTCCGTGATATCACCGACTCCGTTACCGGCGGCGGTACGGGCCTGGCGGAGGAGTAGGTCAGACGGCATTGCCGATTCGGTTTAATGCTGGGGCCGTCTTGCAACCGAACCACACACCTCAGCACTAAGGGGCCTCCCTCCGCAAACCATGACGCAGTCTCTATCAGAAATCCTGCAGGAGTATCATGAGCCCATCGAGGAGGCGCTCCAGTCAGCAGCGAGTTGGGGCGACGGCTGCCCGGATCGTTTGGGTGACGCCATGCGATACGCGCTCCTGGCACCTGGAAAACGTTTGCGTCCGGCCATGGCCCTGATGGCCGCGGCGGCGTGTGGCGGCTCCTGGACTAAGGCTTTGCCTGCTGCGACGGCCGTCGAGATGGTCCATGCCTATTCGCTGATCCACGACGATCTGCCGGCGATGGATGACGATGATCTGCGTCGAGGTCGACCGACGGTTCACATCCAATTTGATGAGGCGACCGCGATCTTGGCGGGTGATGCTTTGCAGGCGGCGGCGTTCGCCCATCTCAGCAAGCACGTGACAGAATCGGACACGCTCGCGGCGCTGGTCGCAGAACTCGCCACGGCAGCGGGGCCAACGGCCTTGGTCGGCGGGCAGGCCGACGATTTGAACGCCGAAACCCTTTCACCTGACGTGTTCGACAGTGCTGAGCAAGCCCGCGCGTTTTTGGAATCGATCCATCGCCGTAAGACGGGGGCGCTGATTGCGGCGGCACTTCGGATGGGCGCCCTCAGTGTGGGGGCATCGGCGAAACAACTGGATGCGATCTCCAGATACGCTCATGCTGTTGGGCTGGCGTTTCAGATCACGGACGACGTCTTGGACCATACCAGTGACCCACAAACGCTGGGCAAACGTACCGGAAAAGACTCCGGGCGGGGGAAATTCACTTATCCCACCTTGTTTGCACCGCGATTGACCGAGTTGATGATGAAGAAAACTTCCTCTTCGTCTATCATTTTTTCGATCGAGGACGTTGACGAAGGGGTCCGGAGGGCAAGGAGCCACGCCGAGTCGTTGATCCAGTCCGCTCGCCAAGCTGTGGGGTTGTTGGGACCTTCTGCGACGCGGTTAGATCAGATGGCGGAATTCGTATTGGAGCGATCACATTGACTGACAGCTTGAATTCGTTAGCTGACTCGCAGAAGCATCCACTGTTGGCCAACCTGCCAGATGCAACACCTCTCCGCGACTTTTCAAACGAAAAACTGGATCAAGTCGCGACCGAAATCCGGGATGTCCTGTGCAATTTGTTGGCGACCCGGACGGCTCATTTTGCATCCAATTTGGGCGTTGTTGAGTTGTGTCTGGCGCTGCACGCCGAGTTCGATTTTCGCTCCGATCGTTTGATCTGGGACACCGGGCATCAGGTCTATCCTCACAAACTGGTGACGGGACGGTACGCGGAGTTTGATTCCATCCGCACTCATGGAGGCTTGATGGGATACCCCAACCCAGAGGAGAGCGTCTATGACCTGTTCATGACCGGTCATGCCGGTTGCAGCGTCAGCACCGCGGTCGGCCTGCGAAGCGGCGATCTGCTCGGCAATCAGTCCGACCGAAGCACGGTTGCCGTGATTGGCGACGGCGCGTTCCCTAGCGGGATTGTTTTTGAGGCTCTCAATAATGCCGGCCATCTGGGCGACGACCTGACCATTGTTCTCAATGACAACAAAATGTCGATTTGTCCGCGGACGGGCTCCATTGCCAGCTATTTGGATCGCTTGCGTGGCAACCCGTTTTACACGGGGTTGAAGTCCGAGGTGGTTCGGCTGTTGGACCGTGTGCCCATGTTTGGGGATCCGGCGGAACGATTGCTGGCGCAAATGAAGGAAGGCGTCAAAGCGGGCCTGTTAGGTGGGATGTTGTTCGAGGAGTTGGGGATCCGCTACATCGGTCCCATCGACGGCCACAACGTCGGTTTGGTTCGAAAGTACTTGCGGATGTGTCGGACCCTGGAGGGTCCCGTGCTCTTGCATGTGGTGACAGAGAAGGGGCACGGTTACAAGCCAGCGGCCGATGACCCGGTGTTTTTCCACACGCCGCCCGCATTTGAAGATCGGGGTGGCACGCCCGTCACTCAGCGCAGCGAAGGTCGGGCGCCCTACACCGTGTTTGCGAGGGATGCCATTGGGGAAGCGATGAAACGGGATTCGCGCGTCACGGTGATCACAGCCGCGATGTGCCAGGGAAACAAACTCGAGCCGATTCGCGAACAGTTCCCGGACCGCTTCTTTGATGTTGGGATTTGCGAATCGCACGCCGTGGCGTTCGCGGCGGGTCAATGCAAGACCGGCAGGCGGCCCATTGTGGACATCTACAGCACATTCTTGCAGCGAAGCTACGACCAGATTTTTCAGGAGGTGGCCCTTCAAGACCTGCCGGTCATCTTCATGATGGACCGTGCTGGGCTGACGGGACCTGACGGGCCGACGCACCATGGCATGTACGACATCGGCTACATGCGTTTGTTCCCCAACATGGCCGTGATGGCCCCGGGTTATCAAGCGGAGTTGTCCGCCATGCTCGATTTCGCCATAGATCATGAACACCCTTCAGGGATCCGATACCCCAAGGCGTCAGCGCTCGAATTGTGTCATGAAGCGGCTCCGATTGAGCTTGGCAAGTCGGAACGCATCCGGGAGGGATCCGACGGCACGATCATCGCGTTTGGTGCGATGTTGGAACAAGCCCTCGCAGCGGCCGATCAACTGGAAGGCGACTTGAGCGTCGGGGTCATCAACGCCCGTTTCGTCAAGCCAATCGATCGGCAGATGATCCGGGACGCATTGGAAAACGGCGGGTTCGCCGTGACCCTGGAAGAGGGCACGCAAGTTGCCGGCTTTGGTGGGGCGGTCCTGGAGGCCGCCAATGAGATGAGTTTGGATTCCCGGCGCATCCGACGTTTGGCCTTGCCTGATCACTTTGTACCGCATGGGGAGCGGAGCGATCTTCTTGCCGCTCATCGGCTTTCACCGGAAGGGATTGCGAGCGTTTGCCGTGAGCTCGCAACGGGCTTAGCGGTACCAGGATGACCTCACCCCGTGATGGCGACAGTCCGCGATCGCCCATCGGGGGACATGAGTTCGATGGGGCTGCATCCGGTTCCACACGTCGGGTGCCGTCATGGTGTTCGTTGGGGCGCAGACCGCGCGTCGCCGTGATGGGCCCACCCGATCGGGAGGACGTGATCCAGGAGTGGCGGCGCTTGCGAGCGACGGTCGTGCAAGACAGCGAAATCATCGTGGAGGACTTTCGCTTTGAACATGACTACCAGGCGGATCCTGTCGATGCCTCCCCGGATTTGGTCATCGTTTTGGGGGGGGATGGGTCAATCTTGCAATGCGCTCGCCAATTGGGATGCCGCCAATGCCCCGTGTTGGGCATCAACTGCGGGCGTCTGGGATTCTTGGCGGCGTTGTCGCCCGACGATTTTTTGGATGCCTGGCCCAAGCTCTGCACCGGGGAGTTTTCAATTGTCGAACACGTGATGCTCTTCATTGAACTCATCCGCGATCACGAGGTGGTGGCGTCGCAGTTCGCGCTCAACGACGCCGCGGTGATGGCAGGACGACCGTTCCGAATTCTGGACATCGACTTGTTTGCCGATGGCGAGTGGGCAACCCGTTATCGCTGTGACGGCTTGATTGTGGCCACGCCCGTCGGCTCCACGGCACACAACCTTTCCGCCGGAGGCCCGATTTTGCGACGAAACCTACCGGCGGTGGTCATCTCACCAATCAGCCCGCATACGCTGACGGTTCGTCCGCTCGTTGACTCTGCCGACACGGTTTTTGAGCTCACCGTGACCGAGCCATATGAATCGACTTCCATTGTCGTCGATGGACGTGTTCTGGGTGATCTGATCGAAGGCGACCGCGTTCGGATCCAGCGGGCTGACTTTGCTTTTGAGATGGTCAGCGTGCCCGGGCAAAATGATTATCGTACGCTTCGCGACAAACTTGGTTGGAGCGGCAGTTTTCGGCTTCGGTCCTGACTGCGGGAAGATGTTTGGTGATTGACATCGTTCTCTATGGCGGGCCCTACCTGGTCGTTGATAAACCCGCTGGCCTTGCATGCACGGCTCCACCTGATTGCCCGAGTGTTCAATCGATATTGCGAAAGCAACTACGCGATCGGACGCCCTATGTGTCGGTCGTGCATCGACTGGATCGTCCCGTGTCGGGTTTGTTGTTGGTTGGTTTGACGAAACGCGCGACCCGTCTCCTGAGTGAACAGTTTGCCGTTGGCAAGGTATTGAAACGCTACCAGGCTGAGTTGTTCGGACAGCCATCGATGGTGGGGCTGGCGGAAAGTCCAAACGGATCAGCTGACCCATTCGAAACGCGTTGGGAAGACTGGCTTTGCAAACGAGAGAACGAGCCGCTCGTCGATGTGGTTGAAGCACCGGGCGACGGATTAAATCTGGAAGCAGAACCGATCTGTTGCGCCAAACGGGCGATCACGCACGTCCGGTTGATCTCGGAGAATGCCTCGGCAGGACGTTTCACGCTTGAGCTAAGGCCGATCACCGGACGCATGCACCAACTTCGGGTTCAAGCGGCCCACCGAGGCTGCCCCATTGTCGGTGATTCTTTGTACGATCGTAGAATGGCCGCCAAGGGACATTCCACTTCGGCGGGGGCACCCGAAGAAATCTGTTTGCGTGCGACCGGACTCACGTTCTTTGACCCAAACACGGCAAAACAAATTGAATCCAAGGCGACCGAAAGAGTGGAGTTCCGTATGTGAAATTGCCAGGGATCGGTTTTTTCACGCGAGGCCATCGAATCGATCGATCGAGTACAAAATCTCTGTAGAAACCCCTGATTTGCGACGAGCTAACCTTGCGTGATCGATTTGAACGAATTAGTGTGCTCGCAACGGCACGGAATTCTAGATCGGTATCGCTTGCCCCGCGAAACCGGCTACCGTGCCGCAGGCGGTTCCGGGCGAGGCTGCGAATAGTGCCCCAATGGCAGCCTTGAACGGACCGCCGCTTTTTTTTCAATCACGCCACTGCGTGTGAATTTTCTATGCTTCGCCGGGGGTATCTTGCCCGTCGCCGGGTTTCCTTATCGGGTCGTCGTGATCAAAGGGTGGCTCGTTGCCGTGCAGGCTTGCCAGAGCGTTCGCAGCGGCTCGTTGTTCGGCATCTTTCTTGTTGCTGCCCCAAGCGGGAGCAAAGGTCTGTGTGTCGATGATGGCCGACATCAGAAACGCCTTCCGATGGTCCGGCCCAACTTCTTGCAGCAATCGATAGACAGGCGTTGCTCCCAGTTCGCGCTGCGCGTATTGCTGCAGGACCGATTTGTGGTTGCCCGAACCGCGTGTGTCGACAGCCAAGTTGACTTCTGGCAAAAGCCATCCTTTCAATCGGTCACGAACGGCATCGAAACCGGCTTCCAAGTAGATCGCCGCGATGACCGCTTCGAACACATCGCTCACCAAGGACTGGGGAAAGCTCCGATTCTTTGTGACGCCACGCCCGACGATCAAGCACTGGTCCAGACCGAGGCGGCGTGCGACTTTGCCGCATGACCGACGGCTGACCACCGCCGATTTGATCTTCGTGAGCTCGCCTTCGTTGTATTCCGGATAGTCTTCGTACAACCATTGGCAAACAATCATGCCGAGAACGGCATCACCTAGAAACTCAAGCCGCTCATTGCTCGCCAATCGGTGCGATGCGCCCGAGGCATGGGTCAATGCGGACCGCAGCAGGTTTTGGTTCTGGAAGGTGTAGCTGACAACCTGTTGGCACCGAAGCAGCTTCGCATCTGCGTCGGCCGGGGGTGCTTCGTCCTGCAGCCAATTCAAAGGCGGCCGATCATCCATGCCGATCGGCGTCTTGGAATCAGGCGGGAGGAAGGTCTGAGTCGAATCATGTGCCTGCAGATCTTCCGCAAGCATATCCGACGGCCTTCCTGTCGACGCAGGAAGCTCGGAATCAGAATTTGCCACGAGAGTACGTTTTCACTCCAATCGTAATGGAACTTCAGTCGGTCCCATTCCAAACAACCTGTGAAAATCAGTCTCGCGCCGGTGACCGAAGCAATGCCTCGACCGCCGGTGAGCGACTG
>JBCCYK010000011.1:0-55673 GCA_039189905.1 Planctomycetota bacterium | reverse complement strand
GGCACCAGGTTGATCGCGTCTGAAGTGCGATCGGGGTGGATTGCCAGACATTCCTCTTCGATTTCGTCTGAGTCACGCATGTCACTCGCGTCCCACTATGCCCAGCCGGGCTGCTCGCTTTCATTCGAGCTTTTTCCTCCCAAGACGCCTGCAGGCGTTTCCGCGCTCCTCGAGAACGTGGAACGCTTGATAGCGTTTTCGCCAGCTTATTTCACATGTACCTACGGGGCCGGCGGGTCTGAGCAAGATGCCACACTGGAAGTCCTGAGGCGCGTACGTGAAGCGACTGGTTTGCCAGTTGCCTCGCATTTGACGTGCGTCGGCCGGACGACGGAGCAGTTGTGCGATTATCTGGAGGAAGCTGCCGACATCGGTGTGGAGTATATCGTAGCGCTTCGTGGCGACCCGCCCAAGGGAAGCGATGCGTTCGAGAAGACGGAAGGCGGGCTGCGCTACGCCAATGAGTTGGTGTCGTTGATTCGGGACCGATTCCCGCATTTTGGCATGGCCGTTGCCGGTTATCCCGAGGTCCATCAGGAGGCTCCTGATGCCGCGACGGACCTGTTGAATTTGAAACGGAAGGTGGACGCGGGGGCTGACGCGATCATCACGCAGCTTTTCTACGACAACGACGATTTTTATCGTTTTCGAGATGCCTGCGACGCGGCAGGTATTCGAGTGCCCATCATTCCGGGCGTGTTGCCGGTGACCAATTTCCAGCAGGCGAAACGGATCGCCAGATTGTGCAAGGCGACGATTCCCGTTTCGATGGCAGACGCCATGTCGTTGACCGAGGATCCCGAGGAGCAGTTCCGTTTGGGCGTGGAGCATGCCCGACATCAGACGATCGATCTGACCGAACATGGTGTGCCTGGAATTCACTATTATGTGCTCAATAAGTCGGCTGCGGCGGCTGACTTGTTGGACGGGTTGTCGCTGGCCGGTTGCGAGTAGTCATTCGATCTCGGGATGAATTCGGGCCGCGCGGGGCAAACGGTCGTTCACCCGAAACGCGTGGGCTGTCGCAGAGAGGCGTTCTTTGAAACTACGGATCGGTTTGATCGGTTTGGGGGCGAGTTGGCAGACGATGCATCGGCCTGCTTTGCGAATGCTGGCCGACCGCTTTGATATCCGTGCGATTTATTCGAACGTCTCGAAGCTTGCCGAGAACGCGGTCGCAGAATTTCAGGCGGATCCCGTGGAGGGGTTTCAGGCGGTCGTTCGACGGGGTGACATCGATGCGGTTCTGATTCTGGAAACGGCCTGGTTGAAACATTTGCCGGCCATCGCGGCCTGCCAAGCCGGGAAGGCGGTCTACTGGGCAGGCGATCTCGCCTTCGATCCCGTGCGTGACGCCAGTTTCCGGCAGTGCGTCGACGAGTCTGGCGTGGCATTCATGACACAGTTGCCACGGCGATTTTCACCGGCCACGCTACGATTGAAAGAACTCATCGCGACCAGCTTAGGGGCGCCGCGATTGCTGTTTTGCCATCACCGAATGACGGTCGATCTCCAGGCTCGACAAGCGGCGTCGCAGCGAGCTCGGGTTGCGATGGAAACCAATGGTGAGACGATCTCGGCGGCAGATTCGCCACGCATTGAGCAAGAACTCATTGAGCTGATCGATTGGTGCAACTACGTGGTGGGTTCTCCGCCCGCCTCCGTTGTGGCCACCGGTCAAGACTCAGATCCATCATTGAAATATCAGGCGCTGTCGTTGCTTTATGGCGGCAACCAAGCGGACGCGACGGCCAACTCAGGGCGTGTGGGCACTTCGGTCCAGGCACAGATCAGTTGCGGAAACTACATCCCGCCTTCTTGGCAGGAAGCGATCGGATTCCGACCGCCAGCGGCACTGCAGGTGGTGTGTGAACGCGGCGTTGCCTTTCTGGATCTTCCGGGCACGCTGGTCTGGTTCGATGATGTGGGACGCCACCACGAATCGCTCGAGATGGAAGCGCCCGTGGGTGAGAAGCTGCTCTCACAATTCCATCGATCCATCACTAGCCTGGTTCGAAACCTCACTGGTCTTGACGACGCCTACCGGGCTGCCGCGATCCTCAAGGCCGCGCGGCGTAGCATGTGCGAGGGGCGTCGCATGGATCTTGCGGATGCCATGAACTTGACCGGGAGTTCCAAACCGTCGCACGGCATCGCTTGAGTTTGGGTTTGGTCACGCCGCGCGCCGTTGCGGCTGTTCCTGATCCTGGGCATGCTCGCCAGGTTGTTTCCGCTCATACGGCACATGGTTCAAGGGTGATTCATGGATTGTCGTGTCGTCTGCCTCGAATCGCGCTAGCGTGACTCCGTTTTCATTGGTGATCTTCAAGATATCTTCTTCGAGAAACCAGATCCCGCGGAACACATCCGCGGCGAATCGGCGTCCACGAAAAAAGCCGTCACAGATCAGCACGCGCTCCACTATCGATGGCTCATTCGGGTCCTCTGGCGTTGAGGAATGGTCTCGGCACCATTGCAGAAACCGTTTGCGAGCTCGCGATTGGCGTTGCGAAGGCGTCATGCGGCTTTTCTCGACCCGATCAATCAGACAGAATGCTTACTTGCGCTGTCCGAAGTGATCGTCAGGTACCTGCGGTGGCATCGCTGAATCCGTTTGATCAATCAGGGTTGGCCCAGATGGTGGAACCGACCCCGACCACGCAGGCGTCCCAGCCGTTAGACTTTGCCGATCTGCTTTCTTCTCTCCCCCATTCCCCTGCGAATTCCTCATGCGAACCCTGATCAACGAGAGCGAGTTGGCTGCCGGGGTAGAACGCTTGGCTCGAGAAATCGACACGCACTACCAAAACAAACCGATCACGGTTGTCGCGGTCATGACGGGGTCGCTGGTCTTGTTCGCGGACTTGATTCGCCGATTGTCGATGCCCCAGCGCGTCGGTGTGATTCATGCATCCAGCTACCGCGGAGGCACCACGGCAGGACGCCTTGAAATCGATTCACGCATGCTGATCGATGTCAAAGACCGTGACGTCTTGGTCGTTGACGATATCTTCGACACCGGCGCGACCTTGGCACGACTGACCGAAGCGATTAGCGACATGGGGGCATCCAGCGTCTCGACGGCGGTGTTGTTACGCAAGCAACGCGAGCATGATGTTGCGATGCGACCTGACTTTGTTGCCTTTGAAATCCCCGATGAATTTGTCGTCGGTTATGGGCTTGATTTCCTGGACATGTACCGCAACCTCCCCTACGTCGCTGTGCTGGAACCGGCGGAGATCGAAGCAACGCGACGCGAGTTTGAACCGGTTCAATCGTAGTGGATCGTGGATGAGTGGCGTCCCGCGTGACGACCGAGCTAAAAGAGACACACGCGTCGTCGTGCTGTGCACCGAATTCTGGCCCTTGGGCGCCGGTGCACATGAAGCGGCTGCTGAGGCCACGCATTGGGTGAGAGCGGTCCAGCGTTTGGGGATCGACGTGACCGTTTGGACCCCGCGGCACCATTCTTCATGGCCCCATGAAGTCACACTCAATGCCGTGTGTGTCCGACGACCGGCAACCGCCCCCTCGGGGCATTGGTCGCACTTTCGCTATTTGCAGTCGGTTTCAAATTGGTTGCACGAGCATGCCCATCAATTTGATCATGTGGTGGTGTTTGGTTTGACCGACGAGGTGATCGCCGTTGCGCAGTGGACCGAGCAGCGAAAAGCGGATTCAAACGTTTCCGGCACCAACGAACAACGAAACACGCGAACCACGGCGGTTGCAACCGGATGGTTTCAGGATGCGGACACCGCGGATTGGGACAAGAACCGCCGCGTCGATAAGCGATTGCGCCGCGCGGTGACAAGAATGGACCGCGTGGTTGTCGCCAATGCCTGGATGGAACGCCAGCTGTTGATGTCGGGTGTGGCTTCGGATCGCCTCCATCGCATCGCGGGGTGGGATGCCGGTTCATCGGACGACCCATTGTTTGTCGCGAAGGATCGCGTTTCGCGTAAGCGATCCGCGCGCGAAGCACTGGCCAAGATCAATTCGGACCTGGCTGCGGACGCCGATGCACCGGTAGTCCTCTGGATCGGCCCGATGCAACGTCAAGACACACAAACGCGTCCAACAGGCATTCGTTTGATGGTTGAATCGGCTCGCATCCTGCTGCGCCGCTATCCTGACCTCAGGATCTGGTTGGTGGGGGATGGACCGGGTCGCGACTGGGTTCACACCGAGCTGCGCGCCGAAGGAGTGCGTTCATCCGTGGCCATCCCCGGCACTTTCACGGAGATTCACGAGTTGGTCAACGCCGTCGACGTCGCCGTGTACAGCGAGGCCTGTCAGTTACGGTTTTCGATCAACCAGATCGCGGCGGCGGGCATTCCTTTGGTCGCATCCAAAGACTCGGCGTTTGAGGCCCACTTTCATCTAACGCGTGAGGATGCCCCGGTGGACTCGGTGACATGGTATGACCTGTCTGCCGCGAAGACATTCCGACAGAGTGTGCGAACAGTCTTGGATGATTTGACGTCGGCGCGAATACGGGCTCAGAGCTTTGCCGATTGGGTGAAACAAGTGCGCGATGTGGGCCGGCGAAGCGAACAGTGGCTCGCGTTGTTTCGTGTGGATTCAAACCGCGAAGCACGGCTGGGATCGTTCTCGACGCGTTCCTCTGAGTCCAAGCGTCATCATGCATAGAGCCGCGTCGGGATCACCTCTGAGGGTTGCCTTGATCATTCCCACCATGGACCTGGGTGGCGCTGAGAAACAGGTTGCGTTGCTAGCCCTTGGGTTACATGAGCAAGGTCATCATGTCGAAGTGGTCTTGCTGACACGCGATGGTCCGCGTAGCGATTCCCTCCGGAAGGCGGGTGTGCCCGTCACCGTGATTGGAAAGCAATTCAAGGCGGACCCCAGGGCGCTGTTTCGCTTGATCCGATTCCTGAGACGACAGTCGTTTCATGTCGCGCACACGTTTTTGTTTGCAGCCAATGCTTTTGGTCGCTTGGCCGCGTTGAAGGCGGGTGTTCCGGTCGTGATTGGCAGCGAGCGCTGTGTCGATCCATGGAAACGGACCTGGCACTTCGCGATTGACCGGTTTCTTGCCGCACGCTCTCACGGCATCACGAGCAATAGCGCTGGTGTGCGCGATTTCTATGTTGCCAATGGGATCCCATCGGAACATTTCACGCTCATCCCGAATGGGGTACCGCAGCCAGTTGCTCGCGAGCCGGTGTCGCGAGGCGAGGCCCTGTCTCGGTTATCAATTCCGGAGGAGAGTCAACTCATATTGAGTGTGGGGCGTTTGTGGCCACAGAAACGCGTCCGCGACCTCATTTGGGCGGGGGAATTGGTGGCGACGGTTCGGGAGAAAGTCCATTTGGTGGTGGTGGGCGACGGGCCTCAACGAAGTGACCTGCTCGGGCATCGCGACCGCGTATCAACGGTCGATCATGTGACGTTCACCGGTTGGCGTGATGACGTCGTCGACATCTTGCCGCACGCGGACCTTTATTGGATTGCCAGCGAGTATGAGGGGCAAAGCAACGCGGTGATCGAGGCGATGCAGGCGGGCGTTCCGGTGGTGGCGTCCGATATCCCAGGGAATCGGGACCTCGTTGAGCACGACAACACCGGGCTCTTGTTTCCGGTCGGGGACACGGCCGACCTCGCGCGGCAGAGCTTACGACTGTTGAAAGAAGAAGGCTTGGCTGACCGACTGCGGGACGCGGCACGGGGGCGGATTCAGCAGGACTTCCAAGTTGATACGATGGTGGCGCGGCACGTCGAATTGTATCGCCGCTGTCTCCGTGATTTGCATCCATGATCGTTTTGCCCCCGCCGCGGTAAGCCCACTCGCATGACAAGAATCGACGTTTGTGTTTGGCAAGGCAACAAGGAGATCTTCTCCGATACGTCCGGGACGCCGTTGGAGGTTGGTCGGCAGCAGAAAGAAGAGAACGACGATTGCGTGCTGCAGATCCAAGATTTTGGAAATGCGTTCCGTTTGGTCATCGCGCGACTGTCGTCCGTCGCGATTCCTCGCAAGGCACTTTCAATTGGAGTCGACGATGAGGGTGGGCTGACCCTGCTGAACTTGCATCCACGGATGGTTTTCCTGGTGGGGCCACAATCGGAGCAGCTTCCGCCGGGGGCCTTGATCACGTCACCCGATGAGTTGGTGGTGTCACTGCCGGACATGCTGACCATCCGTGCCGTGCTGGTGAATTCCATTGGGAGTGTCGCTTCCAACGGTCCCGACGTCAGCTTCCGTGAGTTGGATGAGCCCGTCGCGTCCATGATGACCGCCGGCGAGCCCACCATGTTTGGGCAACTGTTCGAAGACGATCACGACACCGATCGAGGACGCGCGGCGGTGGACCTCGTGCGGCAAACACTGACGGTGGTTCAGAAGTCGGCTGGTAGCAATGAGTTCTTTGATTCGGCCGTCGAAGCAGCCGCCACCATGATTCAGTTGGATCGCACCTTCGTCTTATTGCGAAGCGGGCAGTCCTGGCAAGTGCGTTCGATGTTTGACGCAACCTCCGACACGGCCGCCAAGGAATCGGAAGCTCGCGAGCTGGAGGTGCCCTCGGGCAGTCGCGTGCTGTTGAAGCGAATCGTTGAGACGGGCAAGACGGTCATTTATGAGCCCAACAGCTACTTGCATACCAAGGGCTCGTCCATCCTGATGCTCGACCGCGCCGTTGCGGCCCCCATCTTGGATCCCGCGGGGGAAGTCATCGGCGTTCTCTATGGCGATCGCCGCTTCGGATCGCAACAACGCGATACATCCATCGGCGACTTGGAGGCGGCGTTGTTGGAGGTCATGGCGGGCGCCCTGTCGGCTGGCTTGGCGCGTCAACGTCAGGAGCAGATTCGTGCGTCGATGACACAGTTCTTTTCGCCATCGGTGACAGATCGGCTGGAGCATGATGACGATTTGTTGAGCGGTCGCGATGCCGAAGTCAGCGTGCTGTTTTGCGACATCCGCGGGTTTTCTGGAATCGCCGAACGCGTTGGTCCGAAGGGCACGATCGAGTGGATCAACGATGTCTTGACTCAGCTGAGTGAATGCGTGATGCGCACCGATGGTGTCTTGGTCGACTACGTCGGTGACGAGTTGATGGCGATGTGGGGCGCGCCCGCAGCACAAGCCGACCACGCGCGTCGTGCTTGCAAAGCGGCCCAAGAGATGCTGGCACAGCGCGAGCCCCTGCGACGCAAATGGTCCTCGATCACACCCGACCAGTTTGGTTTTGGGATTGGCATCAACACCGGGATGGCCCGCGTTGGCAACACGGGTTCCAAGGTGAAGTTCAAGTATGGACCGCTTGGAAACACCGTCAACATCGCCAGCCGCGTGCAAGGAATGACGAAGAAGTTTGGCGTTTCAGCGCTCATCACGCAGTCGACGGCCTCCGCGATCGCGACGGAAGAAGGTTTCTTTCAACGTCGCCTGGCAACCGTTCGCCCGCTCGGGGTGCGCGAGCCGCTTGGAGTGCATCAACTGTACGCCGAGTGGGATGAGAAAACCCGCGTGATGGCGGGCCGCTATGAGAACGCGCTCGATTCGTTTCACGCTTCGGATCTGACGTCAGCGGCTCGCGAGCTTGCTTCCTTGGTACACGAGTATCCCGATGATCAGCCCAGCGTGGTTTTGCTGGGACGCGTCGTGAATGCAATCACCAGTCGCGTGGAAGCGGTCGATCCGATCCTCGAGTTTCAATCCAAGTGAACATGTGGGATGGGGCTTTGATTCGGCTTCGGTTTCATTTGGTTGAACGTGTCGATGGCTGGGCGGTCGGCAGACGGACATCGATCCAAACGAGTCGATGATCCGAAGCTTTGACGGCTTCTGCCAAGTCAGACCCGTCGTCCCTTGGCCAGACAACGCCACTGTCGATCACGGTCAAATTGGATGATGGCAAAGCGTAGTCAACCCGCGTCGGCCCGCGGCGAAAGGCAGCCGATGCAGCCGAGCCGTCCGCGTTCGTGGGCACAGGATCGATGACGCGCGGGTGGCTCAGGAGGTCTTTGATTGCGTCTTGACGACTGTCGCCCTGATTTGGGTCCGAGTTCAGATCGCCAACGATGACGAAGGGGGCATGACTCGGAAGACCGCCAACCAGGCCTCTGTCATCAACCAGGTAGTCGCTACCCATCGTGTCAACATAGTCCATCCAGAACCGAATCTCATCATGGTTGCGAGCGCCGTTTCTATCCTCGGGCCCATCAAACACGGGCGGTGTGGGATGGCTCGCAAGAAGATGAAGTGTCTGTGTTCCAACTTGAACCGGGACGTCCACATGGTTCTTGCTAGATAGGCGAAGTTGCTTCCACAACGCGTCGTCGTGGAAGGGCGTCCCACTTGGGAACTTGGGACGCAGCGCGTCGGGCATATCAGACCAGAGAAACGTTTGAAACGTGCGAATCGCATCGAAGGCAATCGGATAGCGGCTGACCACAGCCATCGCGTACTGCCCTGGGTAACGGCCGAACCCCCACGCATCGTTGGGGTCCGATGATCGGCCATTCTTGTCGAGGTCCAAGGACGATGCCAAACCCGTGTTACTCGGTACGGCGTAGCGATATGGGTACTGGAGCCGTGCGTCCGATGCGGCTGTTTCGGACTCCACATAGTTGTTGACAAACAGATCGAGTGTTCGGCCCTTGGGATCGTGATCGATTTCGCACAACAGCAAGATATCGGGACGGATCGTTTGAATGACGTAGGCGAGCGACTTTGCTTGTTGATCATGTTGAGCACTGAGACGCGTGGGGACTTCCTGCGCGGTATCGCCATAAAGGGCGATGTTGTAGGTGGCAATTCGAACGCTCGATGGTGATTGTGCGGAGGCATCGCCAACCATGACGAGACACATGATCGCGACCAAGGATGCGAGGAGGGAGGGAGCCTGGATCATCTTGGGCGGGTGATTTTGGTGTATTTTGGAGGAAAGACGTAGCGTGGCCACCCGACGCGTTGATTCGGTGGGAGTTCATCCCTTGCCACTGTAGCAGCGACAATTCGGGCTTCTAGCCCACCGTTCGGCGAGGTTCCAAGCCGACCCAGAAGGCCTTCGATTTTGATTGACAGCCGTGCCTAGTTTTTTTCGTTGTTTTTTGATCCTGATCTTGACCGGGGTTGCTTCCGCACACCCTCAGGACCAAATCGCGTGCGCGATGGAACGCGACGTTCCGTTTGTGGTCTCTCATGAACGGTTCGGGAAGCGTGGTTCGATTGAGTCTTCACTCGACGGGCAACTGCTGGTCTCGGAGTTAGGCTGTTTCGCGTGCCACGAATCGGCTGTGACGTCATCGATGCTCGGGGACGGGCCGCGTGGCCCAAACTTGGATGACGCGGCGACACGATTGTCGCCGGAGTGGATCGCCAGCATGCTCGCGTCACCCTCTGCTTTGATGCCGCACACCAGGATGCCCGATGTGTTCGCCACGGTTGCGCCCCACGAACGCGATCGCGAGATTCAAGCCTTGGTGGCTTTCTTGATGTCGCAAGATCGTCAGTATCCCGAATTGAAAGCGAGTGGGCGTTATGTGGTTCCGTTGGAGTACTGGAAACGCGGTGATGTCGATCGTGGGCGCGAGGCTTTTCACAGGGTCGGCTGTGTTGCCTGTCATGCACCGGATCAAGCGTTTGAAGTGCAACGATTCGAGGACGACCAGAGGCTTCGCCTGTTGTCCGAGTTGGACCCTGAAGAGCTCGAAGAGTTGGGCTTGGCAGATGAACTGACGCCCATTCCCTCGATTCCGCTCGGCGATGTGAAGCAAAAGTATGTCTTGCGCTCGCTGACGGAGTTCCTCCTTCGGCCTGAACAGCACCGACCCTCCACTCGCATGCCGAACTTCAGCTTGCAACCTATGGAAGCGGCTGATCTCGCCGCCTACTTGCTTGCCCGCGAAGATCTTTCGTCGACGACTGTCTCGCTGGATCAGTCGACTTCGGATTGGTTGGTTCGACCCGCTGATTTTGCGGCCTACGGTCGAGAGGTCTTCGTGAGGCGAGGCTGCGCTTCCTGTCATGCCGTCAAGGGACTCGGCGAGTCGGAACCACTTGTCGCGAGCCCGTGGAACGAGATCGACCTACAGAGCCCGGAGTCTTGCATCCAACAACCTGATGCGACCGGCAGATGGCATCCGCTCTATCGATTGAGCGACTCTCAACGAAACGCTATCAACGTGATGGCGTCAATCTCCACGTCGACAGTTGGCCAGCCGCAGGCCGCCCCCGCCTTGCTTCAGTGGAACTGCGTTGCCTGTCATCAACGTCATGGGATCGGAGGTGTCGGCGTGAATCGCAAGGCCTTCTTTGAAACCGTCGGCAACGTGGATTTGGGGGACGAAGGCCGGCTAGCACCTTCGCTCGATCATGTCGGCGCCAAGTTAACCTCGACCGCGATCAAGCAAACGCTCCAGGGCAAGTCACGCGTCCGCCCGCACATGACCCTGCGCATGCCAGTTTTCTCGAGCAAGACGACGGGTTTGCTCACCGGTCTTTTGGTCAGCGCCGATGCTGCCACCAGGCGCGGCATGGAGAAAGACGCCGAAGCACATGGCTGGAAGGGACTGGTTCGTACCAAGGAACGTGAGGTGGCGGCTGCCGGGCGGACGCTCATGAACGTTGGCTGTATTCAGTGCCACATGTTTAATGGGGCCTCCCTGCCAGGGGTCGTGGGAGTGGACCTCGCGTCGGTGACAGGCCGACTGCACCCGTCGTGGTTTCGGTCGTTTCTGCTGTCGCCACAGAACTGGAAGGAGCGAACCAGGATGCCGTCATTCTTTGAAAACGGTAAGAGCCAGAAACCCGATGTATTGGCAGGCGATGTGGAGCGTCAACTCGCGTCCATGTGGCTTTATCTGAGTGACATCGAGAAGCATGCTCTTCCGCAGAAGATTGAGGAGGCGCTCATGCGCGACACGGAGCTGCGTCCGCTCGATCGTCCCGTTTTGATTCGCACATTCATGGCCCATGCTGGGACGCGTGCGATCGCGATTGGGTTGCCGGGTGGAACGCATCTGGCTTATGACGCGGAAGTGGGCAATCTCGCCACGTTGTGGCGGGGTCGATTCTTGGACGCCGCGGGGACGTGGTACAGTCGTTTGGCGCCCCCGGCGGAACCGTTGGGCCAAAACGTGACTCATCTGGAAAAAATGTCACTGATTAGCTCGGACGACGTTGTCTTTGATGGTTACCGGATTGCGAAAGACGGTGCTCCCGAGTTTCAGTTGAGTGCGGGAGGGTGGCGCGTGACCGATGCCTATCGGTCGTCTGCGTCGGGAGGTATTGAACGAAGGATTGTTGTGAAGGGGCCCGCCGACCATTTGGAAGTTCCAGGGCCCACGGACGACATGCCGGTGCTGACGTTGAATCTGCTCCCACACCATTGGTCCGCCAATCAGAACGGCGTCTGGTCAAGTGAGGTATCAACCACGGCGCAGGTTGGTCCACCCTGGGTGGACGTGTGCGAGCGAGCCGACGGGGAGCACGGTCCGTGGCAAGTCAGGCTGTCCCTCGGGGAGCTTGATGAAGGTTACGCAACCGTCACGCTTTTCTACGAGATATCGGAATGACGGATTTCGGAATGATCGTGAAGCGCAACAACCACTGGAAGCTCATGCAATCGATGGCAGGCCGTGGCTGGCTGGCAACGTTGGGATTCCTGTTGACAATGGAATCGTCCGTCAGCGCCCAGACAGCGGTGCTGTCACAAGAGTCCGACTACTACACGATCGAGACCTTCGCGGCACCGGACGCGACGGTCAGTTCACGAGCGACACTTTGGCGACCGAATCGCGATTCGCGATTGCCAGACCCGCAGCTACCAAACAAAAAGTTGCAAACCACGACACCGGACGCGACCGTCACGGGCATGCCAGACGACCTTTTCCTCGAGGTCAGCGGCATGGCGTGGTTGCCCGACTCATCGGGGGACTCCTTGGCGGTGGCCATACGCAAAGGAGAGGTCTGGCGGATCGACGGTGCTGTTCAAAGGAGTGCGAGCCAGGCGGTTTTTCGGCGATTGGCTAGCGGATTGCATGAGCCACTTGGGTTGGTGCATGCCGGAGCCAGCTCGGAAAACCAAGTCGATTTGATCACCGTCCAGCGGGGCGAGGTAACTCGTTTGGTGGATCGCGATGGTGATGGGTTGGTGGATGAGTACCGAACGCTCGCAGACGGCTGGGGTGTGACGGGGCACTACCACGAATATGCGTATGGGCCAGTCTTGGATCAGCAAGGCAGCCTGTGGTTGTCACTCAACGTCGGCCTGAATCTCAAGCCCGACCAGCACAAACACACGGTCTACCAGGCAGGCTTGGATGTTCGTCAGGGGCTTTGGCGTGGTTGGGGGCTGCGGCTCATGGATTGGAATGCTGAACACGTGAAGCCCACGTTGCAGCCGGTGTGCGCCGGGATGCGTTCTCCATGCGGTTTGGGCATGAACCTAGCAGGTGATGTCTTTTACACGGACCAGCAGGGAAACTGGGTGGCCACAGGGTCGCTGCATCACATGCAGACCGGGGCGTTCTTTCATCATCCGGAATCATTGGCGTCCATGGATCAGCCGGATTCCCCCATTCGCGATGTCCGTCAGATTCCTGCCGGACAGTTGATCCCCGAAGCGGCGGCAGAGATGCCCGCCATGCGACCGCCGGCGATTTGGTTTCCCTACAAAGAGATGGGTCAGTCGGCAACGGATATCCAAGTTGATCGGAGCAAAGGCGGGTTCGGGCCGTTCGCAGGCCAGCTGTTTGTCGGCGAATTCACACAAGCGAGCATCAATCGTGTTTTCCTGGAACGGGTCGATGGCCAATATCAAGGTGCGTGCTTCCCGTTTCTGTCCGGCTTTGCATCGGCGGTCTTGCGGCTGGCCCAAGCGAACGACGGGACGATGATGGTGGGATTGTCCAATCGTGGTTGGAGTAGCCTCGGCAGCGCTTCGTTTGGCTTGCAGCGAATCAAGTGGACCGGCGAGGTTCCATTTGAAATCAAAGAGATGCGTGCCAAGCCGGACGGGTTTGAATTGACGACGACTCGACCCGTCGCCGCGGTGTCCGCGACGCCAGATGCGTTTCAGCTTGACTCTTACACCTACCGGTATCACAAGGACTACGGCAGTGATCGGTTTGAGGTCAAGGAATTGCCCATTGTGGGTGTGAAAGTCTCCGACGATGGCCGAAGGGTGCGTCTGAGGGTTGACGGCTTGAGAAAGCACTTCGTTCATGCACTGACTGCGAGTGGCTTGCGAGATGAAGCGGGGCATCCGCTCTTGCATGATCGGGCCTACTACACGTTGAACGCGATTCCAAGTGGTTCTCAGGTTCAACCCTCCACCGAGACAATCGGGGATGACAAAACGCCACGTCCCAAGAAAGAGGTCGCTTCCAGCCCCAGCGAGACGCGATAGACTGATGGCGCCGACATAGCGGGCGGCGATTGGATTTCGGGGACGTACTGAACAAGCGATGTGTGTCGCCTTATGCAAATGAATGACTCTCACTTTCGCGCCTTCGGCTTGACCGACGTGGGACGCCGTCGATCGGACAACCAAGATCATTTCCTGATCGCAGAACTACGCAAATCGATGCGTGTGCACGCGACCAGCTTGCCGGTCAAGCAAGAGGCCAGCGTTTATGGGGGTGGGAAAGGGCTTCTGTTGGCTGTGGCCGACGGCATGGGGGGCCACGCTGCGGGCGAGCATGCGAGCAGCCTCGCGATGGATCACTTGATCTCGCAGTTACTGAATTCGGTGCATTGGTTTTTGCAAGTCGATCACGATTGCGAAGACAACTTTGTTGAGTCATTGCGAGATCTGTTGCGTGAAGCTCACGCCAGGATCTTGGCGGAATCGGCGGACAATGCGACTCGCCGCGGGATGGGCACGACGCTCACCATGGGGCACATCGTTTGGCCGCGGTTGTATGTGGTGCACGCAGGTGACAGCCGCTGCTACTTGATACGCGATGGCAAGTGTCAGCAGCTAACCACAGATCACACCTTGGCGCGTCAATTGGTCGAAGCAGGCGGGCTGCGTCCCGAAGAGGAAGCAAGCAGTCGCTGGAGCAACGTGTTGTGGAATGTTCTCGGCGGCAATGGCGACGGAGAGTTGATTGCGGAAGTGACGCGAACGGATCTGGTTTCCGGGGACACGGTTTTGCTTTGCAGCGACGGACTCAGTCGCTACTTGGACGAAGCAACCATTGGTCGAGTCGTCACCGATCTGGACGGCGATGTGAAAGCGATATGCTACCGCTTGGTTGAGATCGCGAACGCGGCGGGCGGCGAAGACAACATCACCGTGGTTGTTTCGCAGCCAGGGATCGAAACACTCGGAAATGAAGTCAACGCAACCACCGAGCGGGAGGTGGATCTTCATGGCTTGATCGGAGTCGACGAGCCATCGGCGGCGGTCGCTTCGAGTGAATTCATGGAAGACCTTGGTGACGGCCTCAACGGCCTTTCCGATGCCGCGATGCGACGCTTGGGTGATGCGGAGACATTGCCGGAAAATGACGAGGCGCATTGAGTACGATTCACCAGGATGATGGCCACGACGATTTGGAAGCCGCGTCTCACGGTCTGAGGCGAGATCATGGATCGTTGCAACTTGGGATTGCGGGCGGCTTCGCTGCCGCCGTTCTGTACACCGCCAGCAACATCGCACTTCGTAAGTCCGTTGCGGTGGACCCGATGTTGGTGGCTGCCGTCAAAGCAGCCCCCACCGTCCTCGCACTCACACCGTATTTGATTTGGCTTCGTGTCCAAGGTGAACAGGCGATTCCCCAGAAGGAATTGGCGCGGCGATTCGTTCTCGTTGCCCTGGTCGGCCAGGTCGTCGGCAACGGGGCGTTTCAGGTTGCCTTGGGAATCATCGGGCTTGCCGCCAGCGTTCCGATCACCTTGGGGACGATGCTGATCGGCAGCGCGGTCTTGGGACGCGTCTTGCTGAATGAGCCTGTGCGTATCCGTACCGCGATTTCGATCGCGATTCTGATCGTGGCGGTTCTCGTGCTCTCCCAGTCGGAGCGTGTCGGCGACAGCGAAGCGACCGCGACGGCCACTTCTCCCGCTTGGTTGGGTGTTGTTTGCGCCATGGCATCGGGGTTGGCTTACGCTCTGTTCAGCAGCAAGATGCGCGGCGCGATGCGCGGCGGAATGACGGCGGCATCCACCATGTGGATCAGCGGCGTGACGGGCTCCCTGGTTCTCTGGTGCATCGCACTCTATCGCCTTGAAAGTGGCTGGTGGGGTGAGATTCCAGCGTCTTTGTGGCAATCCATGGCGCTGGGCGGTGTCTTCAACTTTGTCGCGTTTGTCGCGCTGTCGCGTTCCCTTGCCATTCTGCCCGTGGTCGCCGTGAACCTGATCAATGCCTCGCAAGTGGCCATGGCGGCCGTTTCGGGCGTGTTCTTTTTCGCTGAACCGGTAACACAGATCCTGGTGATCGGGATCTCGCTGACCATCGCGGGCTTGCTGGTGCTCGTGAATCGCCCATCGCGAATCGTGGAACGATGACCGACTCACCGAGTCTGCAAGCTGTTTCGAGAGTTGATGCCCCTGATTCGATTGGCTGATTGCGTCGGTTAACTTGCTTCACACGTCGAGTAGGGACGCCATGTGATCACGCGACGGGCAATCGCATAAAGAAGAATCGCGGAAACGGCACCCGATAGGTCGGCAACAAAGTCCCATGGATCGGCAACGCGCCCTGCAACCAACTTTTGGCTGAGTTCATCCAATGCCGCGTAGATCGCGCAACCCGCGGCGATCAGTCCAAAACGAAACAGCAGCCGATCCGAATTGGTGACGTAGCACAACAAGGTGGCCAGTCCGAAGAATGCCGTGAAATGGACGAGTTTGTCGTTGATTCGAGGGACTGCGTGTGGCACCACCGGCACATGCGTCCCGGTGAAGATGAGCACCCAATAAAGAAGGAGAGCAAAGATGCTCAAGCGGATCCCGAACAGGGTGATGCGAGAGATTGGTCGCATGGGGCGTCAGACCGGCGTCGGGAGGAGTTAGACTAAGGGTGGTGACGCTTACTGGTCACCCAAGACTCGTTCCTTCAGGTGGTTTATCGTGCTTTCCGTCGCTTCACGTTTGGTGGGTGCCCCAGATGCCCGCACACTTCCCATATTTGCCCTGTTCTTCCTGTTTTGTGTGTTTTGTCAGGTGGCCCCTGCTTTCTCACAGGAGTCAGGCTCAAGCAAGGCAACCGCGTCTGAGAAGCCCGCGATTGAACCGCCGGCTGACATCAGGTTTGAAGATACCGGCGGCAAGTGGGTTCCGCTGACCGGGCACTGGGAAACCTGCCGCTTTGGAGGAGATGGCGACGTGGAGATCTCCGCGGACCGGATCGAACTGAAAATGGGGGATCCACTCACGGGTGTGCGATGGATCGGCGAGTACCCGCGAGACAATTACGAGATTGAGCTGGAGGCGCGGCGTATCGACGGGTTCGACTTCTTTGTGGCGGTGACGTTTCCGGTGGCCGATGGGAAGTGCTCCCTGGTGTTGGGTGGCTGGGGCGGAGGTGTCGTTGGGATCAGCAGCATCGACGGTTCGGACGCGGCGAACAACGAAACCACCTCCTACATGGATTTCAAGAACGGGACCTGGTACCCGATCAAGATTCGTGTGGTCCCTGAAAAGATCGAATGCTTTATCGACGACGGTCAGTGGGTGGACTTGGAACGCGATGGCCAAGAGTTTGATATCAGGATCGAAATGGACCCGGCCTTGCCTTTGGGCTTTGCGAATTTTCAGTGTGACAGTGAGATTCGCAAGGTACGTCTTCGAACGCTATCCACTTCATCAGACTCAGACTGAGCTATTCTGAACCCGGGCATGACACAGTACGGCTGCTTCACGCGTTTTGAGGCGTCGGTCAGTTCAGGCGAGTGCTTTGTCTCATTTTGATTTCAGGGTTCCAGAGAGCGTAGCTCGGCTCTCCGAGCCGAGACCTCACGGCTCGGAGAGCCGTGCTACTGAAAGAGCAACCCTAAATTTAAAGATGGACAAAGCGCTAGCTCGACGCGCGCTGACGATAATTCGCGATGAGCTTTTTCCACCGACGTGGGGCAACGCGAACGGTGTCATCGACACGGACGGTTTCTTCGTCCGGGGTACTTGAGGCCGTCGACTCTCGTGGACTGGGAAGCGACGACACCAAATAGAACGGTTGTTCGGCAACAATTTCGCGACCATCCGACATGAAGACGCGAGTACGAACCAGCCAGCCGATCTCGATGAGGTGGCCTCGATAGCTCAAGGGCGTTACCGGCAACAAGCTACTGACCGGGTGAGATGACTCCAGACCGATTTCGGTCAGTTCCTCGAGATGATAGCGGCGAAAATGATGCACCGAGAAGTCTTCGTCGCCCTTGCCCGTTGTTTGCCACAGGATCGATACCTCGACGCTTTGCAGCGCATCCAACGCGACGCGTCGCAAACGCCACTCGGCCAGCAACTGAGAACCTGCCTCGTAGCGTGCGTCTTCGCGACACAACACAATGTTCACGGCGGGACGTGACCCCGACGCGGTTCCCGCGGGCGAACGAAGATCGGAAAACTTCGGCAGAACGATGGCCAAGGACGTGCCTCACCAGAAATCACGAGCCGCCAGCGAATCGCATTGTTTTCAGCGACGAAGGAATGCATCGCATTGGCGGGAATGGGGACCTCAAATTGTTGTTTCCACGGCTGACCTGGGTCAACCCGAACATTGGTCGAAACAAGGACTTCTTGCTCGAAAGCCAAATGTTTTTCGACCCGAACGTCCGTCCCTTGGCGAAAAAACGATTGTTCTTCACAGACGAGAGAGACTTTCATCTGTTTCAAACGCATGCGTCCGAGTTGGGCCACAACAACCTGATAGGTTTCGGCAGGATGTATCGGATGCGCGTTGATTTCCACCAGGGTGGGGCCGACGCCCGCAACGCGTCGCACCTCGGCAGTGAGGGAACGCAAGGACCAAATGGAGATGCCCGTGAATGGCAGCATCATCATGGCCAGAATGGGGCGATTGCGATTGTACCACCACCCGGACACGACAACGGCGAACAGCACGATGCACACGGAGTTCCAAATCAAGGACAGGGCCGCTGTGCCTAGGATGCGCGTGCGTCCGGCTTGCAACATGGGCAGCCGGTGGGCAAGCCACTCGCCGGGGCTTTCGTCACCGGCGCGTCCACTGGGTACCGTGGGTTCACGCCTCATCTGTTGGAGCACCGCGTTCGAATCGCTGGTTTCCGGCAAAGCGGTAGTGTTCGCCGAGCCGCCCGCTTTGTTTCCCTTGACGACTCCGGTGCCCGATTCAAGGATCCGCTGTTTGTTGGCCGAAAGTCGTTCCTGGCTGAAACCAAGGTGATTGAGGCGATAGAACAGACCTGCCATTCCGGATCCGATTGCGGCGACCGACACAAAGCCAACGATCCACTGTCCCCATCGCGAATCACCGCCTCTCGCCAATTCTGATTCCAGCACACGACGGGCTTCATCGGGAAGTTCGATCCCAACACGCTCGGCCATCAAACGAGCCATGATCACCAACGCGAGTACAAAGGCTCCGGTTAGGATAAGCCCGGCATAAAAGGCTAGCTCAGCGAGGATCCCCGATGCGACGGAAGTGCGTGAGTGGGGACCTCGTTTCTTCCCATAAGGACGCAACAGGGCGGCTATCCAGGTTCGGCGCAATGCCAGGTTCCAGTGCGTTGGGTGATGCTGGTTGGAGACGCGTTTCTTAGCCGAATAGCTTGATCGAAGCGCCGCAAAAAGGCTAGCGAAGGGCTATCATTCTGCGATGAGCGCATCGAACCAGGCACGTTTGAAGAACGCCCTACGACTTACATTACCAGCTGGCATCATCGTCTTTCTTCTTTGGCGTTTGGAACCGGAAGACTGGAACGCGATCCAGGAGCATTCGATCGGATGGCCGCGGCTGCTCGGGGCATTTTGTATCGCATTGATTGCAATCGCCACCTCGTACATGCGTTGGTGGATCTTAGTGCTGGCACAGGGAATCCGCCTGTCGGTGCTCGAAGCGTTTCGAATCAGCGCCATCTGCTTTCTTCTCAGCTTCGTGTCGGTGGGAAGTGTGGGAGGCGATCTATTCAAAGCAGTCTTCCTGGCCAAACGCAGTCCCGGAAAAAAAGTCGCTTCGATCGCGTCGGTCTTTGTTGATCGCGCGACGGGACTCTATGGATTGTTCGTCGTGGTGGCAGCGGGTCTCTGGCTGCGTGAACGGTCTGATTCGTTTGAATTCGCCGGTTTGGGGATAGAACAATACCAGTGGATCGTACTGGGGCTCTTAGTGGGAGCCACGATGGCCCTGCTCCTTCTCGTGCTGGGAGGCAAGACGGTCGACCGACTTGTTCAGTCGGCTGAATCCTGGCCTCTGGTGGGGAGCGTGATCCGGCACGCAGCACCGCCGCTACGAACCTTTCATGAACACCCGGGGGCTTTGCTGTGCTCGCTGGCCTTGAGTGTGGTGGTGCAATCACTCTTGGTGGTGAGTTTCGACCAGATCTCAGGTGCGTTGGGTAGCGAGCCACCCACGCTGTCAGAGCACTTTGTGATTGTGCCCCTTAGCATGTTGGCTTCGGCGCTTCCCATCACGCCGGGCGGCGTGGGGGTCTTGGAGGCCGCGCTGGAGGCCCTTTACTCGATCGTGCCGGCGCGAGTCCCGGATGTATCGGGGACACTGGTCGGCCTCTTCTTTGAATTCGTGAAATTGGCCATCGCGATGGTTGGAACCGCGTTCTACTGGACGGCCGGGCGTGAGGTTCGCGAGAGTTTGGACGCAGCCGATGCACTCAGCGAGTCGGAAGCGGCGGCGTCGTAGAAGGTGCCGCGTCGCCTAACCCGCGCCTGGGAGATCGTCGGGGTATGGCATTGAAATCCCCGGGGGCAAATCGTAGGGCGTGGGCAGATCAATCGGTGGTTTCCGACTTTCACGACGACGTTTCTCGCCCCTGTGGTCCGACGGTTTTTCTGGCCCGGCACCCTTCTTCGCCGACGGCTTGTCGCCCGTGGGCTTGCCCGAGACAGCGTCCCCGACGTTCTTGTTGTGATGGTCTTTTCCGGCTTGCGGACCAGCGTGCTCAGGACGCTTCGCCGAAGGCGAACTCGGACGGTTCCGCTGGTCAACGGGGGGCGGTTGCCGGGGTGATTCGCCGCGCCGCGCCGGAACGCCCATTCGATCGCGAAGAATCATCGGGGGTCCGGGACGCGGCCCCGACTCGCGCGGCAAACGCGCCTGCGCGTCCTCGGCTCGTTTCTCCGACGCTTCCAGACGAGCGATGAGTTCGTTGTTGCGAACCTCCAGCTCACGCCGCCTACGTTCGCTCTGCTCCAGTGCCTCTTTGACCTTGCGTACTTCGCCCATGACTTCCCGCTCACGATTCCCGATTTCGCGTTCGAGCACCTTCACGTGTTCGCGAAGTTCATTGCCAGCATGCTCCCGTTCGCGAACTTCCATCTCCAGACGCATGGTCTTCCCATCAAACTCCGCTCGATATTTTGCCAACTGCCGTTCGTAATCGAGCTCCGCTTCCAGTCGCGCGTTTTCGCGTTCCAGTTCCAACATCCTCTGCCAAACTTCCATGCCCATTGCAAGGACGTCGGGATCGAGGGCGGGTTTTCGCGTCGCGGTTTGATCCGAGATGGACGTTGGTTCCTGCGCAGCGGACGTCGGGCTAACCGGGGTCGCTACGATTTGGGTCGTTGTCGGCGGTGTTGTCGCGGGCCGAGTGACAACCGTTGGCCCTGAGATCACGCGCTCGCTGATGACCCTTGATTGGCGCGTGGTCGCATTCTGGTTGGGCGTGGAGCTTTGGATTTGCGTTGTCGATGGCGAGACAATGACGCGACCGGTCGGGTAGACGATGCGACCCGTTTGCGCGCATGTCGGGTTGGCGATGGCAAGCGAAATGGCAATGCCAAGCAGCACGGGAACGGGATCGCATAACGCGGAGGCTCTCATAGTCATCGCATCAGCCCAAAACGGGGAGGAGTTGAGTAGTAGAAGAGGTGGATAAGCGTTGACCAGCTTATCATGTCGTCCGCACGTCTGCGGGTGTAAAAGCGTCCGGTAACAACTGAGACAGGCGGCGGGTCTGGCGAGAATTGTCGATCACATCCACGGTGACCACCAACAGATCCATGCCGAACTCCGCCAGAAATTGGCGACACGCTCCGCAGGGCATAGCGCCTCCCACGCTGGCGATCGCGATCGCCCGCCAATTGCGATCGCCCACGGCAATGGAAGCAGTGGCCGCAACACGTTCGGCGCAGATCGTCAGGGAATAGCTGGCGTTTTCGACGTTACACCCAGCGACCAATTGACCGGTGTGGGTCAGCAGGGCAGCCCCCACGTAGAAATGACTGTGAGGCGCGTGAGCATGATCGCGAGCCGTGATGGCCGCGTTGACCATCCGATCCAGGTCCATTTCGCTCAATTCCGTGTCGCCGGGGTATCCCGGATCGTCCTGCACAGAATCCTTGCTAAAGAAAACATTTTCCACACTGCCATCGGATCGGAACTGTCGCATGCGTGTTGGCTCGAAAGGAGGTGATCGACCCGCCTATGCTCGATAGAGTAACGTGGAGCACCCTTGAAGCAAGCAGCCCCCCCCGCGCCTCGCGTGAGATCGGGGATGCGGTCGTCCATGATCCTTGGAAACGGCTGTCGATAAAGGGCCGCTCACGTTCAAATGCGCTGTTCCGACGACAGAACCGCCCACGAATTTCGAAACGCAGCCCTCGTGGGCGTGTTCGTACACTGAGGCGTGGCATCGGGTTGATGTTCCGCGTACGCGATTGAAAGCAACTTGGAAGGGAAACAGCTGTGTTGGTGAACGAAAAGATTTGGCACCGCCGAGACCCCGGCGTTTTCGGCTGGATTGCCGTTGGCTTGTGCCTGGTGCTAAGCCCATCGATTCGTGCGGACGATCTTTCCGAAGGCAGTTCTTCCACCGCAACATCCACCCCGAGCGAAGACGTCGCGGCTTCCATCGCCGGTGCGAAGACGCTGTCACGAGCGTTCCGGAACGCGGCGAGCACGGCGGCGCCTGCTGTCGTGACGGTCTATTCCTATGGTCAGAATGAAAACCAGCCTCGCGAGTCGGGAACCGAAGATTCTGGGCCAGCTGATTCGGACTCAGGCCCGCGCCGTACGGACGCCGATGGGTTTGTTCTCACGGGTCTCGGGTCAGGGGTGATTGTGGAGCGAGACGGTCGCATCATCACGAACAATCATGTGATCGCCAATGCGAAACGGGTCGTGGTGCAGATGCCCGATGAGACAGAAATCGAGGCATCGGAAGTGCATGGTGATCCTCAGAGCGATATTGCCGTCATTCAGATTGACCCCAATCAACGAGGTCTGGATGTCGCGGCGTCCAACTCCCCGCTGCCAGTGGTGGAGTATGGCGATTCTGACCGCGTCGAAATCGGGGATTGGGTGTTGGCCATTGGGAGTCCCTTTCGTCTGGATGCCAGCGTGAGTGCGGGGATCATCAGCGCAAAGGGACGGACGCTGACCCGCGTGCCCCGTGCCCGTCTGTATCAAACGGATGCGGCCATCAACCCGGGCAACTCCGGCGGGCCCTTGGTTGATCTGGACGGACGGGTCATTGCGATCAACACAGCGATCGCCACTCGAAACGGCGGATACCAGGGGATCGGGTTTGCAATCCCCATCAATCAGGCCCGATGGATTGCAAACGAGCTTTCGGAACACGGACGTGTACGTCGCAGCGCGATTGGCGTGCGACTCGCGGAGCTGAACCCCAAGCTGGCTCGCCGCCTCAAGCTGCCGGCTTATCTGGGTGTCTTGGCCTACCAAGTGGTGGCGGACTCAGCCGCCGATCGTGCCGGGGTTCAAAACTATGATGTGATCATGTCATTTGCCGGTGTTCGCGTCCGGGACGCGGCATCGCTGCAAGAGGTGGTTGAGCGGCAGCCCGTGGGTTCGACCGTGGAGATTAAGATTCGTCGCGAAGGCGAGGAACTGATTCGATCCATCACCTTAGCGCCCTTGGAGGATGTCACAGCGGCCCCCATCTCGCCGTCCGAGAACGCGCCAAAGGCCGCGCCGTCCGATGAGTCGGAAAGGGTGGAATCCGTGGGTGAATAGCTGATTTTCTGACGATCCCTCTGGGCCTCAGAAGGGTCCTTCGATGACAATCGGCTCCAGGCGGAAGTGGTTCTTCCACTCGCCATCCCGCATCCTCTGTACTTTAGACCATTGCGTTCGACCCGACGATGAATCCATTCAACCCTGACACGCCCAACATCGACGCGCCCGCGATCTCGCCACCGACGGAGGACCCTGCGCCCCATCCTTTCGAAGTGACGTTTGCGGAACGCGTGGATCGCTTGCCCCCGTACATGTTTGGACGCATCAACGCGATGCTGTATCAGAAACGCCGGGCTGGCGACGACGTGATCGATTTGGGAATGGGCAATCCGTCTGACCCGCCAGACCCGATTGTTGTGCAGAAATTGGCTGATGCGGCGTCGGATGAGGGCAACCATGGTTACAGCAAGTCCAACGGGATTGCGAACCTGCGTCGGGAAGTGGCAGGGAAATACCATCGACACTACGGCGTGCGTTTGGATCCAGATACCGAAGTGATCGCCTGTTTGGGGAGCAAAGAGGGGTTCTCGCACATGTGCTTGGCGTTGATGGGGCCGGGCGACACGGCCATCATCCCTTCGCCCTATTTCCCGGTGCACATGTACGGCGTCATTTTGGCCTCGGGCAATGTGGTGGCGCTGGATGTCGCGGATCCCGATCAGTTTCTGGCGAATGTCGCCTACACCTGCGAGAACATGACGCCGGTTCCCAAGGTGTTGATTGTGAACTACCCCCACAATCCGTCTTCGGCGGTGATCGAGCCGGAGTTCTTTGTCGAAGTGGTGCGTTTGGCAAAGAAGTACGGCCTGATGGTGATCCACGACTTTGCCTACGCCGACGTCGCCTTCGATGGCTACAAACCACCCAGTTTTCTTTCCGCTCCGGGCGCGAAGGATGTCGGGGTGGAATTCACCACGATGAGCAAGGGTTACAACATGGCCGGATGGCGTGTTGGCTTCTGCGCGGGCAATTCGGAAATGGTGCGCGGTCTGGGAACCATCAAGGGCTACTATGACTACGGGATGTTTCAGGCCGTCCAGATCGCTGCCATCGTCGCCTTGCGAGAGACCGAGGCAACGGTCTTGGAACAATCCAAAATCTATCAAGGTCGCCGTGACGTCTTGGTGAGTGGCTTGAGACGACTTGGTTGGGAAGTCGACCCGCCCAAAGCCGGCATGTTCGTCTGGGCCAAAGTTCCCGACCCTTGGCGATCACGCATGAATACGATGGACTTCGCCATGATGATGCTGGAACAGGGCAATGTGGCCGTCAGTCCAGGCAGCGGGTTCGGCGCGGCCGGCGAAGGCTACTTGAGAATGTCGCTGGTTGAGAACGAGCAGCGTCTGCGTCAAGCCGTCCGGCAAATCGGCAAGTGCCTGTCCGAGAGCACCGAGGACACCCCGGTCGCTGCCTCGTGAAGCTCACGCTTCCGCTTCGACGCCGAGTGTGAGCACGGCCGAAACGAGTGGGGGGGCCAAGCGGTCGGCGTAAACGAGCGCCTTGCCGCCCAGGCTGAGGATGACTTCCGATCGGCGACTGCGGATGGCCGCCAGCGTCGCACGCGCGACCCGTGAGGCCGGCCATTGGCCAAAACTTTTGGACCTCACATTCGCGTCCGTTTCGACCAAGGTGTCGAAGAACTCACTTTGCGTGGTCGAGGGGCTGACCAAGGTGACCGTGATCCCTTGGGACGCCAGTTCTGTTCTTAGTGAGTCGTTCCATCCATGAAGCGCGAATTTGCTGGCACAGTACTCACTCTTGTCAGGCACGGCTCGGTGTCCCAGCACGCTTCCGATGTTGCAAATCACAGGCGCGTTTCGTCGTGAGGCATGTTGCGACGAGTGAGACATGCGGGATATCGCATCGCGTGTCCATTGGGTCGGAGCGAAGAAATTCACTTCCATCACGCGTCGCAGGCGATGCTCGCTGGCTTCGTCAAAGCGACCGATCGCGCCAATCCCCGCGTTGTTGACCAAGAGATCCAGCCGCCCATCCCCAATCTGATCCGCGACGGAAAAGGCACGCTGACGATCCGCTTCTCGCGTGACGTCCCCGACGACAGGCACAACCTGGGCGTCATAGCGCTGCTGTTGCCGCGAGGGCCTTTGCCGAGCGGTCTCGACGAGTGCGTTGAGGCGATTTTCCCGACGGGCGACCGCGACAACATGGCAGCCTGATTGAACCAGCCGAAGACTCAGTTCGAACCCGATCCCGCTGCTGGCCCCCGTGACGATCGCAACGCTATCCCTCGCATTCCATCGCATCGATCAGGCAACGTCGGTGGATGAAAGCGGAGGCACAGAGGGCGTGTTGGCTTCGTTGACGGCTGGCGGCGGAACGGGGGGAGCGATCATCGATTCCGATTGTGGTGACTCGCCATCGCCATGCAAACGGATTGGGATCACACGTCGTGCAGTTCTCGTGACCGGTCCCATGGCGCGCGCCGGCATGCGTACTTGGATGGTCACGCAGTCTTCACCAAAGTTCTTGGAGACGACGTCTCCTTTGGCAGACAAATAAGCAAGAAGCCTGCCATCGTGATGCTCGACTTGTATTTCAAGGTCCAAGAACTCACGCGCAAGCGCGCTGCCGACCGCTTCCGAGAGTGGACCAATGCCTTTGGAAGACTTGGCGCTGACGGGAATGGCATTGGGATATCGGTCCAAAACCCGGTTGAGTGTACGGGGGTTATTGATCGCGTCGATCTTGTTGAGGACCAACAGGGTGCCTTTCTCTTCAATGCCCAGGTCTTCCAGAACCGAATAGACGGCTGAAATCTGTTCGAACACGGTCGGGCTGCTGGCGTCCGCCACGTGCAGCAAGAGATCCGCTTGTCGCGTTTCTTCGAGCGTCGACTTAAAGCTGGCGACCAAGCTGTGGGGAAGGTCACGAATGAATCCAACGGTATCGGACAGCAGCACAGTGCCCCAGTGTGGGATCGACCAGCGGCGCGTTCGCGTGTCCAAGGTTGCGAACAGCTTGTCCTCGGCCATGACGGAAGCGTCCGTCAGCGCGTTCATCAGCGTTGACTTACCCGCGTTGGTATAGCCGACCAGAGAGACCGTGGGCACATCGGTGCGCGATGCCACCTGTTGTTCACGACGTGATTCAATCTTGTTGAGTTCTTGACGAAGGTCGTGAATGCGTTTCTGCGCCAGGCGACGGTCGACCTCCAATTGCTTTTCACCGGGGCCACGCATCCCGACACCCATCGACTGTCGCGAAAGGTGAGTCCACATTCGTTTGAGCCGAGGAAGTGAATACTCCAGTTGAGCGAGCTCCACCGCCAAACGCGACTCATGCGTTCTTGCACCGGCAGCAAAGATATCCAGAATCAACTCCGTGCGGTCCAGCACTTTTGCCTTCGTCGCCTTCTCAAGGTTGCGCACCTGAGCCGGCGTCAGATCATTGTCGAAGATGATCACATCGGCTTGGTGCTGCTGAACCTTGTCACGTAGTTCATCGACTTTTCCCTTGCCAAGATACGTCGAGTGATCCGGGGTACTACGGCGCTGAATCAGTTCCGCGACCACCTGCGTGCCGGATGTCGTCGCCAAGCCATGAAGTTCCTCCAGTGGGTCGTCCTCGGAGGCCGCGTCGGGAAAGATCAACCGAGCCAGAATGCTGCGTTCGGGTCGGTCATCCTGAGTTTGAATGAGGTGGTCAGGCACGTTGTGTGAGGGGCTCCTTGATCTGTCCAATTGAGAGACTGACGAAGATCCCAACCCGACGCCTAAGCGAGGCCGAAATCGGTGTGAGCCCTCCATGACACGTCGGGTTAGCGATCGCCAGCAGAGCTGATGGCTCCCCAACCAGTTTAGTCCCCATCGCGGATTTTGAAAAATCCTAGATTTCGACTTATTCCAGAAGGCGGATTGGCACCTTTCCATCCGGAAGAGCCATGATCGCAGGGAGGACACGGGTCCGCGATCAACGGTTCAGGGTCGATTTGGTGCGGAGGAGGTGGTGATAGTGTTGGGCAAACCGGTGTGACTCGTCACGGACATATTGCAGCAAACGCAAGGCAAAGGAGGATTTGCTCAGTCGTAATGGATCGGACTCGCCCGGACGAAACACTTCTTCGTCGCGTTTCGCCAGTGAAATCACCGTCGGCGGGTCGATGCCTTGATCGCGAAACGCCGCCATCGCTGCGTTCAGCTGACCCTTGCCACCATCGATCAACAGGATGTCAGGAAAGGACTCGTTTTGATCTGCCAACCGACGGAAGCGTCGCGAAACCACCTCATAGATGCTACGAAAGTCATCGATGCCGTCGACATCTTGAATACGAAAGCGGCGATAGCCCGGCTTGAAAGGGAGCCCGTCGATGAATTGGACCAGCGAAGCAACCGTCTCGCCTCCTCCCAAGTGCGCGATGTCACAGCCTTCGATGACGCGCGGCGTCTCGTTCAGTCCCAGGACCTTGCGCAGGCCCGTGAGTCCCTTCTTGGGATCAATGTAGAAGACTTCGGGTTGAGCGTGGGTTTCCAGTTCGCCCCGTTCCTCAATCCGTTCCAGCATACGGATTTCGTCTCGCAGCACGGCCGCTCTCTCAAAGTCGAGGTCCTTGCTGGCGCTCTGCATTTCGGAATGCATTTCTTTGAGCAGACGTTTCTTGCCGCCCTCCAAAAAAGTCTGCAAGCGTTTGATATCGCGACGATAATCTTCTTTGCTGATCCGAAAATTGCAGGGGGCCGTGCATTGATCGATGCTGGCAAGCAAGCAAGGACGGAACCACTGCCAGCGTTCATCACTTTCTGATATGTCCAGGCTGCACGTTCGAAACTTGAAGATCCGCTGCATGACTTGAATGGCACCGCGGAGTGCACCTGCGCTCGTGAACGGGCCGTAGAGCTTCACGCCTTTGGCCTTGGGTTCCCGTGTGATCTCGACGCGCGGGAACTCTTCTCGCGTTGTGATCATCAAGTAGGGGAATGATTTGTCGTCTTTGAGCTCCTTGTTGTGCCGGGGCTGGATGTCTTTGACAAGCCGAGCTTCCATCAACAAGGCATCGACTTCCGATTCGCAGTCCACGTAGTCAATGTCGGCAATCTCCCCAACCCAATCTGCCGTGCGATGATCCGACTCGGCAGCTTTCAAAAAATAGCTGCCAGCTCGGCTGCGTAAGCTCTTGGCCTTGCCGACGTAGATCACGACGCCGGCGCGGTCCTTCATGAGATAGACGCCCGGTGTGCTTGGAAAGGTCTTCACCTTTGCAGCCGCTTGATCAAATCCAAGACCCGCTGGCGATTGTGAACCCGTGTTCACGGCGTCGGCTGACGCGTGGTCGTGGCTGGATGGTTCGTTGGTGGAGGCCATTGGGTCGTGGGCCTGTGGTGCAATCGGGCCTGTGGTGCAATGTTGTGAGACGATACGACGAGTTTCCGTGCGCGTTTCATTCTAGCCGGTGACCTGGAGCTGGGACTTGCGACAGCCTCGCCTCCCCGACCTCGAAAACAACGCACGTCACGAGGGAAGGTTAGCAGGTTTGCAATGGTTCACGCAGTTGGCGCCTCGCCCGAATCGCTTTTAACGCAGGCGAGTGCCGCGCAAAGGGAGTCCGCTGCCGGCACCCGCTGAATACGCCGCGGCTCCAGTGGGGACCGGGCCGCCCATCGGCATTCCCGTCCCCGATAATTGAACCAGATTGACCTGTGACTTGGCTGAGGTGGGGCGCGCGAACACCTCGGGATCCCCCGACAACAATTGGTTGATCGCCCAGCTACCGACCTCCAATTCCATTGCCAGCGGGGCTGCGGTTTGCGGGATCAGTTCGAGGTTGATTCGGTGCGGCAAAACACAATTGACGGACTCGTAGTAGCGGTGGTCTGACGTATGGCTGGTGGCGACCAAGCGACCATCAGGTGCATAGAGGAAGAGATGAGTCAAATAGCCGGCTGACGGTTCGATGAAAACAACGCGTTGGTATTGCCCAGCGGGCGTTTGAATCCCGCTGCGAACTTCCAGCAGGCCATCACTGCGAACGACCGGACCAACCAGGACTTGATTCGGGTCCAATTGAACCAAACCCATCGCATCCATCAGCCAAGTCGGATCAACAGGCAGGATCGCGCGATCGAGAATGCGCGCGTAGTCGCTGTGCGCGGCGTAGTACATGGTTTGGGTCATGCTCATCCCCTCGGGCACCTCAAACCAGAACTCCTGCTCGTTGCTTCCCAGGTCCAAACCGGTTCCCATCATCAACGGGAGGTTGGCCCGCAGGCGGAATCGCTTTTCGCGTTCCAGATTGACGGTGGCGTTGAGCTTGGGCACAGCGGTCATGCTGGTGACATCAACGGATGCGGAGTTCGTCGAAAGTTGGGTGATGACCTGCGTTCGATTCACCGCAGCCGTCAATTCGGCAAGCGATGGCGTTTGTGTGAACACGGGCGGCGGGGGCGGAGACGTCACGACGGTCTGGGTGTGTCGGGCGCACCCAACCAGGCTCCCAAGCAACAGCATCGCCACACCGACGGCCCCAAGAGGCCGTTGGTCGAGACGTGAATCGCAGATGTCTGTCATGTCGGCGTCCTTGCCAATCGCTGATATGGGGTCAGTTCTCGTCTTCAAGCGAAACAAAGAGACCTGACCCCTTTGTTGGCTCTTCGCGGTAGAGCAGGGCATCGAGATCGGTTTTTAACTTTTCGGACTCCGACTTGGTGATGCTGACAACCTCCACGCGGATGACATCCCCATCGGGACCGACGAGTTTGAGAAACTCGGTTTCACAGCCGGCCGTTTCCGAAGGCGATGCCGCGTTGGTTTCGACGGAGCTGGATTCGACGACGCGGAGTACACGACGTCGAAGCAACATCAGGGCCAGCAGATAGCGTTGCTTGACACTCCCCGGGGCTTGTCCCATGGAACGTAGCAGATCCAACAACACTTCCGGGGGTGCGAGCTCGCGCTTCGCTTCGACTGGCATTGGGACGACGTTCTTCCACCATCCAACGGCGTCCTCCGGCGGACCATCCCAGTGACTGGCCGCAATGTCGCGTCGCTGGAACTCCTCGTCCAACTCCAAGATGACGGAGTAATACGTCTGGCCCGGTGCAAGCGGCGTGTCGCTCACGTGGCACTTCTTGGATGCACGGCTGAATTTGTAATCACCTGACATTCCGTGACCGTAACACAAGCCATCTTGCGGTCGGAAGTGAAAATTCCCGGGAAACTTGTTTCGGTTTCACGTCACCGTCCGATTCTCTGACCTAGCTTTCAAGTAGCAAGAGACGTGCTTCGATTGCCAAGCACGGTTCGCCCTCTGTGTGCGATCCATGCAATCAAGCAGACCTTCAATCATCAACATGAGTCCCCCTACTATGAAACGTTCGAAGAAAAAAGGTTTCTCACTTTTGGAAGTGATCGCAGCCGTGGTCATCCTTGCCGTTGTCGCTGCAGCCACCGTCGCGACCGTTGCCCCAATGCGAGCGAAAAGCGAGGACAAACTGGCCGATCAGGACGTTGCATCGCTGAACGCGATGAGCCAGACCTATTACCTCGAAATGGGCTACTACCCACCGAATATCGCGTACTTGGTGCGAGAGGGTTACATCTCGAACGCCGACCAGGCAGCGATCACGCGTTACAACAAATTGCGTCAATACCCGTACGATCGGTCGACGGGCACTTTCAGCAAGCCCACCAACTGAGTCGGGCGTAGCGGCGAGCTTTGCTTGGCAAGGCTTTGCTAGTCAATTGTTGGGGGAATGCCGGACCGCGGCATTTCCCCAACCTGCTTTTTGTGGGTTCGTGCATGTCATCGCCATTCACTGGGGCGGTCGTTTTGTTCCGATTCCTAACCCGTCCGGCCCGCCGAAACATTGGGGCTCGTTCCCGATGCAGCCGGGCACGTCACGGCGTGACTCTGATCGAAGCGCTCATGGTCATCCTGGTGGTTTCGACCGCTTTTGTGGCAGCCCCCCGGGTCTCTCAAGGCTGGATGCAAACAACGGCGCTCGATGGCGATGAGCAAAACGTTCTGCAAACCCTGCGGCTAGCTCGTGAAACAGCGATTCATGCCGCCAGTGACGTGATTGTTCGACGAATCCGACGTGAGCATCCTGACGGGACGCAACGCTACGCGCTGGAGTTGCAGCTTGCGGCCGGTCCGTATTCCGACAACGCATCCTGGCATGGTGCGGGTGGAAACACAGCCGCCCGTTTCATGGATCACCCGTTTTGGCTGAGGCAGGACGTGTCGATCCAGCGGGGTCCCAATCAGTTCCGGTTTCAGTCCGATGGGACTGCGGATCGAGATGTGTCCTGGGACATCAGCCTCCAAGGCGTGACAAGGACCGTCAACGTACTGGGAACAAACGGATGGATCACGCGATCATGACTGCGAACAACACCTTTGCACGCCACATCGGTTCAAGCGGAACGGGTCAGGGCCGCAACGCCTGTTTTCGCAACGGTTCCACACTGGTGGATGTCGCCGCCGGTGCCGCTGTCCTTTCCCTGGTCCTGCTGCCCGGTCTTCGCCTGGTCGGTGACGCGTCGACGCTTGCACGCCATGTGATTCAACAGGATGCTCTGCTGTTTGAAGCCAGCCGAGTGATGGAGGAAACCAAAATCAGCCTTTGTGATCCCCTGGTCTTTGACGGTCTCCATCCCGTGCGCGATGTCGCGGTGACGGGTTCCGAGTTTCCCAACTTGCGAGTGCAGTCCACCGTGACGGCGAGCGGCATCGCAAACTTGCTCACGCTTGAGGTGCTCGCCTATCAAGACGCCAACCGGAATGGCCGTTTCGACAATGGGGAAAGCAGTGAAGCCTTGCGAACACAATGGTGCCGCCCATGACAAAGCAAGATTCACAGCTTGCGAGGTCCGTTCGTCCGCGTCGTTCTGGGGTGAGCTTGATTGAAACCATCGCATGCGTTGTCATTGTGGCGGCCCTCTCCAGCAGTCTGGTTGCCGCCATGCGTTCCACGCAACGAAGCGCGGCGCTGGCAGCGGGCGAGTCTGGAGCCCACGCTCAAGGTCGTGCGGTTCTGCGAAGGATCGCACAGCGGGCACAGAGTTGGTCGCGTGGAGGCGGTGTTGACATCGTCAATGTCCGTTCCAATCGATGGGATCTGTCGGACGGTAGCAATGAAACCTTTCGCTTGCAAAACGCGGCCAGTGGGACGGGGCGGGACCTCGTCCTGATCCAAAACGACGGCCAGCAGTTGGTTCTGGTGGAAAACAATGCGGTTCGGTTTTTGATGCAGCCGCGCCAGGTCGGGGGCAACTTGGTCGGGATGGATGTCCAGCTCCAGATCCGTGAGTCCGATACGCTGTCAGCGTCACGGTTGCAGCCAAGCAGCGCGGACGCCACCATCACCACGACCGTTTGCTTTTCGCCGCAACTCTAAAGGACGATCACATGCAATGGAGATCGACGAGCAAGCCAGGTCGACGCGAACGTGACCCACGTCGTGGGTCGGCTTTGGTTCTTTGCATGTTGGCCGTCGCGGTGATGTCCTTGTCCGCCATTGCCATCGTTCGCAATCAGCAACGGGCCTCACTACGAGCTCGATCCGTTCGCGATCGAGCCATGGGCCAGGCGGTGGCGGACGGATTGATGCATCGCCATGTGGCACTGGTCCGAAACTCGGGCGGCTTCGTTCCAGTGAACCCGGATCCCGAGTTGGATTCGTTGGGCTACGACCAGACGCAGACGACACTCTCGGTGGACACCGTGAACAACGAGGTGTCTGTTTCGGTACTGTTGTATCCGACAGCACCTGCGGGTCGCCCCGCTTCGTCGACCACATCGGAAATCAATCCCTAGTATTCCGCCGCAGCTCAGCATTCGCTTACAGCCGTAGCGAAAGACGTCAAGTCTTTCGGCTTTCTTGTGTCAGGCGAAAACTCGTGGCGAGTTTCGCTACCCTAAAATCAAACGTGGACAAGGCACTGGTGCGTGCGCTGCACACGACGCGAGCGGACCACGATCCAGGTTGTGTCACACACATTTCGTGCGTGATGAAACCTCATGCAGGGGCTCTTCGCTGTCCCTGTCCATCAACCTGCCACGTTTGGCGCGAATGCAGGTCGATGGCGGTGAGATAGCCGCCCCCGTAGCAAAACGTGTCGATACAGACCAAATGGCCCACATCGAAAACCTCACCCTCATGATTGGCCGTGTGACCCACCACCGCGGTCTTCCCGCTCATATGAGGTCCTGGAATACCTTGACGCAGCGAATGCCAACGCAGCATCTCAATGGTTTGTTCGGCAAAGTCTGTGCCTGGATCGTACGCCGCGTGGGTGAAAAAGAACTGATCGGTTTCAAAGTAATCGTGTAGGTCGCGATAGAACTGGCTGTGTTCCTCTGGCAAAAAATCCATGTCGCCGTCGAAACCATAGCTCTCGAGCGTCTCGACGCCGCCATATCGCAGCCAGCCATGATGGGACTCTCGTCCGTCGAGAACGTCCAGCATCATTTCCTCGTGATTTCCCATGAGCGGGACCATCTGTGTGTTCTTGCCGAGCTCGAGCAAGACCTCGACCACGCCCTTCGCGTCCGGTCCTCGATCCACGTAATCCCCCAGCGTGACAAGAATGTCGTCCTGGGTTGGGGCGATCCACTGAAGCAACTCTTCCAGCGCGACCCGACAACCATGGATGTCGCCAATAGCAATCAAACGTTGTGACAAAATGCAAACCAAACAGCGGGGAACCACTAACCCATTCCATGGCCTCTATCGTGACGTACGCGTGAGTTAGGCGGTAGGGGAATGATCTCGACCGTCCCGGTTCGATAGGGATGAGGTGCGATACAAGCTGGCCTGGCAGCGTGTTCGCTGACAAACACACAACCAAGGTCGAACCAGGGGTCGCTCATGCGATGCCCATCACCGCCGTGGCAACCCTGATCCGCCCTGGAAGGACAGGCAACCCATCCTCGGAGGGGATCCCTGAGTACGAATCCTTTGCAAACTTGTTTACCATAGCGGGGCGTGCGAGGCGAAAATGCCCAGCGGCATGCGCCAGTTCTCTTTTTGTCATGCGTTGAGGAGCCTGATTTTGTCCACACTGCTGCGAGATCAAAGCGTGGACGGGACCGACTCATCGACGGACCCGACTTCAGCGGTTGTCACGAATCACCATTCGGAGGCAGCTGATTCATCGTCCGCAGAGCCCGCGGGCACGAGCAACCCAGAGGATCCCGGCAACTGGGGCATCACAGATGAGGACGTGCCCTTCTGGGAATTGGATGAGAACATCTCTCTGTTGGGGAGCATGTTGGTGCATCTGATCGTCTTTCTTTCACTGGCGTTGGTCCAGTTGAGGCCCGTCATCGATCCGGAGGCGGTTGTCATCGTTTCACCACCTCCCGAGTTCGAAAAGGAGATTGAACTGATCGAGGAGGTGGAAGTCAGTGAGATGCCTCAGACCGAAGTGGGCGCCAATGCGCTCGCCGAATTCGATTTGGCGGAGGCGTCGGCCCCGACATTTGCTGAGATCGCCGAAATCCCGAATCCCATTGATTTGGAGCCGACGGACCTTGGCGACATCATGGTCAACAAGATGTTTTCTCAACCGGTCGCCCCTCAGGATCGGCTTGACGTGACCAAGGGCCAAGTGGGAAAAGGAATTGCTGGGGCGTCCGGGGCCGTGGATCAGATCACGTTTGAGATCATGCAGTCTGCCGAAGAACGCGCCACTCTCGTTGTTTGGTTGTTCGACGAGAGCGGTTCCCTGATGCGACAGCGCACCGAAATTCGTGATCGCTTTGATCGCATCTATGAAGAGCTCGGGATCGTCGGTGAGAGCTTGAATCAAAAACGCGGCGCCGATGAAGTCGATCCTCGCGTCATGACTTCCATCATCGGATTTGGTGAGAAGGTGCAGCTCTACACGGCAAAACCCACAGCCGACCTCGGCGAGATCAAGTCGATTGTGGATCAGTTGCCCGTGGATTCTTCGGGCATGGAGCGAGTTTTCACGGCGATTGAATCGGCTGCGGATCAGTACAAATCCATGCGTCGTGCTGCGGGGCCGCGTGGACCTCAAAAGAACGTGTTGTTCGTGGTGGTCACCGATGAACGTGGCGACGATACGAATCGACTGGAGTCATCCATCACGTCGTGTCGACGGTTTGGGATTCCTGTTTACGTGATTGGGGTGCCAGCGCCGTTTGGTCGTGAGCACACGTTCGTGAAGTACGTGGACCCGGACCCCGAGTTTGATCAGACACCTCAATGGGCTCAGGTGGACCAGGGGCCGGAAACGTTTCTCCCAGAGCGGATTCAGTTGGGTTTCACGGCCAATTTCCAAGAGGAGCCGCCCATCGACAGTGGTTTTGGACCCTACGGTTTGACGCGGCTGTGTTATGAGACGGGCGGGATCTATTTTGCGGTCCATCCGAATCGCAACGTGGATCGACGCGTGAGTCGACGTGAAGTCGACGCGTTTGCATCGGACCTGAAGTATTTCTTTGATCCGGTGGTGATGTCGCGTTACCGTCCCGATTATTTGTCGCAAGCAGATTATGTGACGGCCGTGAAGGCAAGTCCGTTACGCCAATCACTCATACGGGCGGCCCAAGTGGTGGGAGCAGAAGGCTTGCGGGCACCGCGAACTCGTTTTGTAAAGCGTGATGAGGCCCAATTGGCGGGTGAGTTGACAACGGCTCAGCAAGACGCGGCCAAACTGGAGCCTCACTTGATGAGTTTGGCGTTGGTCTTGGAACAAGGTTGGAGCGGTCGCGAAACCGAAGAGAGTCCACGCTGGCGTGCTGGCTACGATCTCGCATTGGGCCGGGTGTTGGCCCAGAAGGTCCGCACCGAAACTTACAACGCCATGCTGGCTCAGGCGAAACGCGGCATGCCGTTCCAAGACGCCAAGAACAACACTTGGGTCATCGAGCCCGCCGATGAAGTCACCGTTGGTAGCAAGTGGGAGCGCGAAGCAGGGAAAGCCAAAGAGCTTCTGGAACAGGTCGTGAACGATCACGAGGGCACTCCATGGGCGTTGCTCGCAAAGCAGGAGTTGGACGCACCGATCGGTTGGAAATGGGCGGAGTCCTTCACGGACCTGTCACCGCCGCCTCAGCGCAATCGCGGCAACAACAATAACAACAACAACCGACCGCCAAGAGACGACGAACGGCGCATGCTCAACCGCGCTCCCAAGCGTCCCGTTCCCAAGCTATAGCCCTTAATCGGGCCCGTTGATGGCGTCGTTTCACACCGCACTCAGTTCGGCGCGAAGTTGTCTCGATGGACGACGTTTTCGTAGGGCCTATGACCGAGAATCGACTGGATCTTCTCACTCGCGTGGCCCGCGATTCTCTGAATCTCTTGGCTCTTGTAGTTGGTCAGTCCACGCCCAATCTCGACACCATCGGGTCGGACGATGGCAATCACGGCGCCCCGTTGAAACGTGCCTTCGACGCGAACGATCCCGACGGGAAGCAGGCTGCTGCCGTTTTCACTGATCGCCTTGGCCGCCCCCTGATCCACGTGAACGCGACCGGCAACATCCGCAGAAGATCCAATCCAGCGCCGGCGTCCACTGACGGTGTGTTCGGCGGGGAAGAAGAGGGTTCCGATCGGGCGTCCATCCATGATCTGATCGAGAATGTCGTTTTGTTTGCCTGAGCCGATGATCGTGGCGTGTCCATGGGTTGCGGCGAGCTTGGCCGCATTCAGCTTGCTGGTCATGCCTCCTTTGCTAACGTTGGATGTTGAGTCGGATGCCAAACGCATGATCGAAGCATCCAGGTTGCGGACCCAGCTGATCGGCCTTGCTCCCGGGGCCTCCGGGGATCGATCGTAGAGACCATCGATATCTGAAAGCAGCACCAGCAGTGTGTCGTTGAACAACCCTGCCACTTGCGCGGCCAAGCCATCGTTGTCTCCGAAAGTGGTGCGAAGTTCACTGACGGCGACCGAATCGTTTTCATTGATGATGGCGATGGCGCCGAGCTCGTGAATGCCAACCAAGGCGTTTCGAACATGCAGGTATCCTGCGCGTCGCTTCAGATCATTCTTGGTCAGAAGCACTTGCGCGGCTAATCGTTGACGCTCTTTGAAGGAGGCTTCGTAGGCGGCGATCAGGTCGGCTTGGCCGATTGCCGCGACGGCTTGCAACGCGGCAAGGCCCGTTGGACGCCGCGGCAGGCCTAGCTTCGCGACGCCCGCGCCCACAGCCCCGCTACTGACCATGATCGTTTGCCGTCCGCTCTCGGCAATACGAGCGAGTTGGCCAGCGAGTCGATCCACTCGCTCCCGATCCAACTTGCCGTCGGCCGTGGTCAAGACACGGGTGCCGACTTTGACCACCACGCAGCGCGTGCTCTCTATGAGTGTCGTGCGAACCAAGCTCTCATCGACCGGGCTTGGCTCCGCACCCACGTTGGCTGAACTCGCGGAGCGTGGGTCGTGTTGGCCCGAGGGAGCATCGTCGGGGGTCATCAGGACTGGACGGACAAACGCGCTTCGATGGATGATTTCATGAACGCCAGTCCCTGACGTGAAAGTGTCAGTTCGTCGGGGTACATCCTTCGCCAAATCTTGGTTGCCGCTGCGATCTCAGGGAGTGCGAGCCCAAACGCCTCAATCACAAGCCATCCGTCATAGCCGCTCTTGGCAATCGCCGCAAAGTTCTCATCCCAGCGGACTTGGCCCGTCCCCGGCGTGCTGCGATCGTTCTCGCTGATGTGGATGTGATAAAGCTTCTCTCCACCGGAGAGCACGGCGGCTGTCACATCTTTTTCCTCGATGTTGCTGTGAAAGGTGTCGTACATCATCCCGCAGGCGGGGTGGTCCACTTCGCGAACAAAGCGAGCCGAATCCGCATGCGTGTTCAAGAAATAACACTCGAAACGGTTGAGGGCTTCCACACCCAATCGTACGCCCACCTCGCCCGCATATTCGGCCGTCTGACGCATGCTTTCGACGCCCCACTTCCATTCGTCAGAAGTGGGGCCGGCACCACTGAACATTCCAAGGGCCGAGTGAAAAGGACCCACCAGCGTTTCGACGCCCGCTGCCGCGCAGCAATCCAAGGTTTTCTTATTGAGTTCGACGCCTTGGGTGCGCACCGCGGCATCCGGTGAGATCGGGTTGTCGTCCTCGGAACGGATCGTGACGGCGGTTCGTCCCAAGCCCAAGTCCGAAAGCTGCTTACCAAGTGCGGCGTAGTCGAGGTCCAAGTTGAACATGGGTAGCTCGACGCCGTCATAACCCATGTCTTTCAGTTGCTTACAAACAGGCAGCAAATCTTCGGTGACTTCTCCTGACCACAGGAGCAGATTCATGCCGTACTTCATGGGGGCCTTACAGAGTTTGGGGGGACACGCTGGGGAGTTTGGCGGGCATACACCCGCACCAGGGACCCCTAATATACGTGTTTCAACCCAAACTGAATGCCCTGGGCATAGAAGGTTTCGTACCGAAACCCGGGCGTTGGCAAGGCATCGCCGACCGGAAACGCGGTGTTAACGCGTCCCAATGGGTCCATCGCACCGGATACGCGAAGGGCATCGCTGACCGCGATCAGATAGTAGCCGACGGTGACGTCGAATCGTGGGTAGCGATGCCATCCCAACGAAAGATCCAGTTCCGGCACCCATCCGAAGGTGTGGTCCGTTTGCGTGCCGGAGTTGGAAGCACGGACGAGCAAGCCTTCATCCGTGACACTGGCAGGAGGAATGCCATTGTCGATGACGGTTCGGCCTGTACGCTCCGCCTCACGCCTTAGTTGGCCAAAGCCAAGTTTGAACAGAAGATCAAAGCTCCAACAGCCTTCGCGATAATTGCCTTGCAGGCCCAGCTGACCACCGTGGAACTCACTGGTGGTTTGGAATCGATCGTCGACCACCGCTGTGGTGCCTGTAAGGACATCTTCGGTTTGCGTGGACCGTGTCGAAAGCTGAAGGTCCTCATCCAGTCGCAAGTACTGATAACCATAGAACACGTCCCAGCGTGTCCCCAAACCGCCGGTCCAAAGTTGGCGAATCGACACGTCTCCCCCATAGAAGTTGCTGGTCGCGCTGACACTCGCCGTCCCAAAGCGACCCAACAGCAAAGGGTCACCGCCAGCATCGTTCACGCCATCGGGAAACTGAATCAAGTTGACGGTTTCGGTGTCGGGAACCGTATTGAAGAACGGCACGGAGATGATCCCATCGGTGGCTCTCGACCCGAAGTCTTCTTCCGTTGCCGACCAAAGTCGAAAAACGAGCGATCGGTCCTGACAGTGGTCCAGCCAGGTTCCCAGCGTCAGACGTCCACCGGCTGTGACCTGATCAAACATCTTTTCGTCCCCGGCGAGGACGTCGGTGTCGGCTTGGTTCAATGCTCCCGCGTCCGCTCCGTCTGCTTCAGGTCCTGTCGTGATGAGCGGTCGAATCAGATCGCCTTTCCGCCACAGCAAGAGGATCTCCAATTCGCCGAACCAGCGACAGGGATCGAATGACAATCCGGCTCGCCAGCTTGCCGGAACGCAGGGCGAGCTGAGCCCATCGCAACCACCGTAGTCGCAACCCATGCCACAAGCACCATCGCATCCGACGACCCCACAGTGATCGACGCAACCGGGCACCATGGATTCGATCCCGCACGTCGCCTCCTCGATCCCGCAGGCAGGGTCAAAAGGGATGTACGTCGACGGTTTGATCGAATCGACCGCGTTTGTCTGGCGAACATCCGTCTCGCCATCACTGCGCGCCGAGACCGATCCTGTCGAGCCGCGGACCATGGACGGAATGGGGGATGACGCAGGATGTGACTGATGAGTCGGCACAGGTCCCAGATCCACCATCTCCAAGTTGGAGACGGGTTGCAGTCCGTTGTCCAGGGCGAACCTGGCGCCGTGATCAACGTCGTCGGCGATTGAGTTCCGAGACGCTGGTTCCACCGCGCGAATGGTGACGCTTTGGAGGCTTTCGACAGCCCGACCCGAGGAATCCACGGCACTCCGGTCTGGCTTTTTCGTTCGCACCTGGGCGCCCGCTTCGGTTGAGAGCAGGTTTACCACCAACAAGGCGATCACGGCCGTGCCGAGCGGAAACCCCGCTCGTTCAGTTCGCGTGCAGTCCCGGGTCATCCTTGATTCCTTGGCAAGCGTGCCAGTTTGCGTGTTGCAGTTTCACAGCCGGAAGCTCGCCACCGCATTCGCAGTCGCGCACAAGGCCGTGTTCTCTGTTTCGGATATCCGGTCAGGCAAATTGAACTGAATTGGCAAACTTTGCGGATCGGGTGGTATTTGCGGGCAATCGTCTCGTGCAATTGCCATCATGGCTTCGAAAAGAGAGTCTAAGTTGCGCGAAAAGAAGTATCACGAACCAAGACAGACAGCTGGCGGATGAGGACGGCAAGGATCGCGCCGGCCAACGCAAGTGCCATGTCTTTTTGAGGGTCCCAAACGTCGCCCTGCTGGCCGTTGTAGGACTCGGCGGTCTCCGGTGAAAGCCGCACAGCGATCTGCCATTCCAGGATTTCGTACACGGCGCCGACGGCCAAGACGAGTGCCACGGAAACCCAAGCGGCCGCTGCACCGCGAAGTCCGATTCGGGATAGGAATTCCCAGCCAGGTGGCGCGCCAAGCAGCCCGGACGCGAAATGGACCAGTCGGTCATAGTGGTTCCGTTGCCAGTCGAACACCTCGGAAAGCGAACGCCCCACTAAGAGCTGGCTCCACGCATCATAGGGGACAAAGGAATAGATCCACCTGGCTCCGACGATGTGAAGGGCCCAGAAACCAAGGACACAGGCGAACGAAAGTGTCCGTATTCGATAGCAAATATGGACGTGCCCGTGGCAGCTTTTGGCGTGCATCGTGGCTTTCCTGGCGGTGGGTCGGCATGGACCCATCGTGTCATTCGGAAGAACCGCAACAACCGACTCGTAAGCGCTGCTTCAAAATTCGAAGGTCTGCTCAGCGGCTTGCTACTCGGCGCCCTAAGTTTCAGGGGAGCCGTTCTGGGTTGAGTCTAGCGAGAATTTGCCCGGCCAGCTTCGATTCCAGACCTTCGGTACCCGTGGGAATCATTCGAAAGCATGCCGTTTCGCTGGAGCAAATCGAAATCCAGGGGTCGCTTCATGCGCGATGATCGCGCCAGGTCACGCTGGCGCCAACTTCGCCTCGAGCGTCTTGAGACGCGGCTTCCCTACGATGCCAGCTTGGACCCCGCGCTTGCGGTCGCGGCGTCGGTGCCGGTGGTTGAAGCAGCATCCGCCGCAGCGCAAAGCGTTGCCGACTCATTCGTGCAACAAGCCTCCGTCGAGTCATCCGGAATTGGTGTCGCTTTGGTCGATTCGATCGATGGCTACCTTTCCTCTCCGAACACGGTCACTGGGATTGGCTCCTCGTCGACCGGCCATGAGTGGGTGGTCCCGCGAGCCGATGGGAGCACCTGGACGCTTCGCACGGACGACGATGGATTTCAAAACAGTTTGTATGGTCGTTTGACCTTGCCGGACGGTACTCCGGGGCCGGCTGAGCAGCTTTTAGCCATCCTGGTCGACCAGGGTTCATCGAGCGAACCGACGTGGATCAACGATTTTCATGCGGCTCCACGTTCCAACGGCGGTTTCATGATTACGTGGTCGCACAACGGGGCGATCAAAACGCAGGCATTCGATGAAGCGGGAACCGCGTTGGCGGAGCCGAGTGTTCTTCATGAGGATGCAAGCACTTTGGCCACGCATGAGGTCGCCGTTTTGTTGTCCGATCAGGGACAAGGGATTGTAGCCTTTTTGGATGTGACGGCCGGAATGCTGAACCTCCAGAAAATCGACGCAACTGGCCACGCGATCGGATCATGGCAGACTCTGTACCAATTCAATCAGAGTGAGCTTCCATGGGAACTCGATTTGCAGACGCACCCGATTGCTGATGCGGCGCTTGGCATCGCTGTTTCCGATACCACTGGTACCGCTTCTTACTTGTTGTGGGCGCTGGACATCGATTCGCTGGCTTCCCCGACCTTCGTGCAAATCCCGTCTTTCGATGCCCAATCTCCGCCAGCCTTTGGCGTCCTGATCGACGGGGCGTGGGTTGTTCCGGGTCGGTTGTCGGAAGCCGGCCAAGAAAGGCCCACGCTGGATGTCTTGGAACCGGGTGGCGGTTTACGTTATCAGGTGATCGTCGACGAAAGCGAAGGATTGGTGGAAGGTATTCCTTCCATCATCGGCCTGGCGGACGGTGGGTTTGCCGTTGCGAGGTTCCACCAAGGCACGGATGCGGATCAAGTCGTGTTGTCACGCTGGAATCGATTGGGACAACCCGTTGCACTGGATGTGGTGCTGAATGAAGCAGCGATCGCGGGGCCTGACCGTGTTCAACTCATCGCACTGCCGAATGGAGACTATTCCGCGACTTGGCGTGGCCTTGCTTTGGATGGAGAAGGCGACACGTTGGTCACACGTCATGGAAGGTGGGAAGAGGTGACACTTTCCTTTACCACTGCAGACTCGCCTAGCGAGGGGGCTTGGATACGAATTGAGGGCCTTCCAGAGTACGCCGGGTTGGACAATGGGTTACCCACGCCTGGTGGAGCATGGCTGATCGCTGCGGCGGATGCTCACACCGTAACGATGATCGCGACCGAAGAGTTCGTTCCAATCAAACTGGAACTATCCTTGGTCGATGAGACGTCACAGCAAATTGGTCCTGAAGGCGCTGCCGTCCTGTTGGGTACAGACGGCGATGACGTTCTGTTGCTCGATGATGAGGTCCAGGAAATTCATGGTGCAGGCGGCCATGACGTGCTTGAGTTCTATGGCCCCAGCTCGAACTTCACCGCATCTTGGGTGGAGGTCGATGCGGTTTTCTCGCTGACAGATTCCTATTCGAATCAGACTTGGCTGGTCAGCGACGTCGAGCAGGTGGTCGTGGACCAGCAGCTCGTCGATGTGGATGACTGGATCGATGTGCTCGCATCGGATCAGACGGCACCCGGTGAAAATGGAGGCGACGCACCCAATCTCGATTCGCCTTCGGGAGATGAATCGCTTCCACCACCGCCTTCACTTCCGAACGCGGGCGGGTCTAGCAGCGGTCCGCCACCGGCGCCAACAACGCCCGGCAATCATGGGCAAGTCAACCATCCACCTTCATCGCACGGACACGGTGGCTCCGCAGCCCAACATTCGGGTGCTCCTTTTTCAGGAAACTCCCACTCAAGTTCGGTAGGAAACTCCGGCCACGCGGCGGGGACATCGACGCGAGAGACGTCGTCACGATCGCAATCGAACCGCTCCGAGCAGAGTCGCTCGGAACCGAGCCGTGGAGGCAAGGAAACGAAGTCAAGCACCAAGGGCGATGTCGCATCACGACGTGGCGATGATGGCGATCGCGAGAGCGTCGAGCGTCTGGAAGCAAACGCGGTGGTCGCTGCCGATCAGGTGTTAGAAGAATCCATTGATCCCGCGGCAGCCAATCGATCTGTCGAACGCTTGCGACAACGGGAACAAATGCGTCCCCACGCGGTGCCGACGGTTTCAAGTCATGCTTCTGCGGCGCCGTTGCGCGTCCGCCACAGTGTGGCATGGCCACAGGCAGCCCTTCAAAACTCCGATTTCCTTCTAACGCAACAGGATATGACTTTGCCCTCGATCGAGCCCATCTTTGCAAGCAAGACGATTGCTGCGCGAGCCACGTTTGATGTTGACGCTCTCTTTGAGAACGTCGACGAGGTTCACGCGGAGATTGTGGAGGATAACGAGGTGGTCGAGTTGGTCGCTGGCACCGCGGTCGTTGTCGCGACCGGATTGTCTCTCGCTCAGATGGGCTGGCTGCTTCGTGGAACCGCTTTGTTGACGAAGGTATTGACGAACATGCCCCTTTGGGTTGCGTTTGATCCACTGCCAATCGCCATGAATCCCTTGCCGCCAAAAATGGCTGGTGGTCCGAAAGAATCATTGCTGGACATCGCAACGAGTGAACACCCGCGTCAGGCCGTCATCTGACACACCGGGGCTGCGAGTGACCTCTCATCCGCACAGTCTTGAATCATGAAACGCTTTCTTGAATCATGAAACGCTTTGCCACCACTTCCCGAATCGCGTTCGCCCTGGCGATGTGGTCCGCCACCGTTCTCTTGTGCCTTCGTATGGGTGGTGTGATCGATGACGGATTGGAACGCGATCTGCAATCGCGGACACGACTGGCCGAGTCGATTGCCGTTCATTGTTCCCAGGCAGCTTCTCGGGGCGACCGTAACGAGATCGCGGTTGCGTTGGAGTCCGTTGTGCGCCGCAACGCTGACCTTTTGTCGGCCAAGTGTGACTTTGAGAATGGCGACGAAGCGGTCGTCGTGGGTGATCCCAGTGAACAAGAACTGCCCGACTCAGGTGCGTCCTCGATCGATGCGATTTCGGTACCCGTGCTTCGCGGCGAGAAGCGTTTCGCCGACGTGCAACTCCGCTTTCGTTCCGCACTGCCAGCCGCTTGGTGGGGATTTGTGGCCTTGCCGTCTGTCCAGGTGAGTGCCCTCGCCTTCATCGGAAACCTGCTTGGATTCCTTTATTTACTCCGCCGTTGCTTCTTGCATCTGGATCCGTCTCGAACCGTCCCCGACCATGTTCGCAATGCTTTGGACACACTGGCAGAGGGAGTTGCGGTTCTAAACTCAGACAAACGCATCAACCTCGCGAACACGACCTTCGGCAAACTCGTCGATGCCAGCACCAATGATCTTGCGGGAAAACACCTGGATCAGCTGCCTTGGCAAATTGATGGCAATCGAAAATTCTCCGACGTGATCGAGATCTTGGCGGATGGCGATGCGTCCCGTGCCGCTTGCCCGGTTGATTTGGACAAAGTCCATCTTGAGATCGGCGATCAAACGCGGACCCTGAAACCCAACGCAGTTCGCATCATGGACAATAGTGAGCAGTGTCGGGGCTACCTGGTGTCGCTGGACGACATCACATCTCTGGAAGAGAAGACACGGCAACTGAAGTTTCTCGCGACGCGCGATCCACTGACCGGTTGTTTCAATCGCCGATCGTTCTTTGAAATGGTGCAGGAAGCGTGGGGGGAATCTCGAGAGCTGAGCCAACCCCTAAGCGTGTTGATGGTGGATATCGATCACTTCAAGTCCGTCAACGACACCTACGGTCATGCCATGGGTGACGAGGTCTTGAAAGGCGTCGCGTCGGTCTTGCTCGATACAGCGCACGACACGGATCTGGTTTGCCGGTTCGGAGGTGAAGAATTCTGCGTGTTGTTACCGCGAGTGGACCTGCAGGGAGCCAAGATCGCAGGCGAACGCTATCGCCAGGCCATCGCCGCGCTGGCATTTGACAAGCTGAGCGTCACGGCGAGTCTGGGTTGTTCTGATCTGACGCTCGGAGCTGATTCGTTTGAGGCCTTGCAGGACCAAGCTGATCAGTGCTTGTATCACGCCAAGCGGAATGGGCGTGACCAAACGGTGGGCTTTGATCAGGTGATGGCGAACCACGACCAAACTGTACCCGCTGTGGATGGTGCGGATAGCGAAGGCGGTATCGAAACGGAACTCGCGCCCGAAAAGGCTTTGCTTCGTTCGTTGCAGACGTTGATGAGCGAAGCCCGCGACGGTGGCAGGTCCGACATCCCCGTCGACGCCCTCACCGAAGCGATCAGTCGCGTGTAAGAATCGCGTTGCGTTCACGCGAGAATCCGGATCGCCTCTGGGAGCGCCCGGCATTCTTGTTCAAAGACGCGTGCAGCTAAGTCGTCGGGCGTGTCATCGGGTAGGACCGGGCAGCTTCGCTGATGAATGATGGGGCCGTTGTCGTAATGGTCGTCAACAAAGTGAACCGTGCATCCGCTGATCTTGCAGCCACGTCTGAGAACAGCTTCGTGCACGTGATGGCCATACATCCCTTTTCCGCCAAAGGCAGGTAACAGCGACGGATGAATGTTGATGACGCGGTTCTCGAAATCGTTGGGGATTAAAACGTGTTGCAAGAATCCCGCCATGATCACGTGGTCAACGTTGTCTTCGCGACAGGGGCCAAACATTGCGTTCTGGTAGGCCGCGGCGTCGCCGAAATCGCGTTTGCGAACAACCGCATGAGGAATCTTGGCGGCAGCAGCGATCTCGAGTCCACGGACGTTGGGGCGGCTACTGAGCACACAGGTGATTTCCAACGGCAGGCCGGCATTTTCGCGATGTCGCAGCAAATTCTCTAACGTCCGGCCGCTACCGCTCAAGAAGACGGCGCAGCGAAGCTTGCGGGTTGATGCGTCCATGTGGGCTGGCATCACGTCCCCACTTTGCGGACGTAAACCAAGCCCAACTCGTTTTCGACCGGTTCCACTTCTTGCAGTTTGCCAAGCGTGACGGAATTCGCCAGCGTTTCGTTCGCGATCATCTCACCGAAGGAATCGAGGACCGCGGCAACGGCATCGATCTCCGATTCCACCGTCACTTCAATGCGATCCGTGTATTGGCAATCAATGTCCTTGCGTTGGTTTTGGATGACGCGAATGAAGTCCTTGGCCATGCCCTCACGCCTTAGCTCTTCGGTGACCTCCGTGTTGAGCACGACCACACATTGCGATCCCTGCGCGGCGGCCCAGCCTTCCTTGGCCTGCAAACGCACCTCGATATCCTCATTGTTCAAGGTGACCGTATCGTCATCCACCTTCAATTCCACCGCGCCCGTGCTTTGCAACTGGTGGAGAAGCGAGTTGCCATCCGCTTCGGCAAGCAGTTTCTTCACCATCGGCATTTTTCGACCCACTTTCGGGCCGAGACGTTTGAAATTGGGGACAACGTTATACTGCACGTACTGATCGGCATCGGTCGTGTAATCGACTGCCTTGACGTTGAGCTCTTCACGAACGAGCGCATCGTGGGTGCGAAGCCAGGGCATCGCCTCCTCCTCGCTCAGCACCACTTCCACGCTGGCAAGCGGTTGTCGGACCTTGAGCTTCTTTTCCGCGCGAGCGGAACGCCCAAGCGAAGCGATCTCACGAAGCAAACGCATGCGATCACTCAGTATCGGATCGATACTGGCTTCATTGGCGACAGGATAGTCGCACAGGTGCACGCTGCTGTGGACTTGGTTGCCAAACGGTGCCGTCAGTCGCTGCCAAAGCGAATCGGCGAGAAATGGAACGAAGGGCGCGATCAGTTTGGAAAGCTGGAGCAAGGTTTCGTAAAGCGTCCAGTAAGCATCCAGTTTGTCATCGGAGTCCGTCGGCTTGGCCCAAAAACGATCGCGGCTTCGCCGCACGTACCAGTTGCTGAGCCCGTCCACCAGGTCGTTGAGCGCTTTGCAAGCGTTGTAATTGTCGAGCGCATCCATCCGCTGCGTCACGGTGCAGATCGTCTGGTTCAGTTCCGAAAGAATCCATCGATCGATTTCACTTCGTTCCGCGACAGGACGGTAGCCCTTCGCGTTTTGAAACGCTTCCGCTGACAGGCTCTTGTTTGGACGGGTGTCCACCGTCGGGTCAAACGCATCGATCTCCGCATAGATTGTCATGAAACTGAAGCAGTTCCAGAGTCGCAGCAGGAATTCCGGGATGGAATCCTTGATCGTTTGTTCCTTGTACTGGATGGCGGTCCACGGGGTTTGACCCGAGAAGAAGAACCAGCGCAAAGCGTCGGCCCCATAACGGTCGAAAATCTCGCCTGGTTCGCGGTAGTTTTTGTCCTTCTTGGACATCTTCTTGCCGTCTTCACCCAGCATCAGACCGAGGACGATGCAGTTGCGGAACGGGATTGGCAGTTCTTTGTCGTCGCCAAACAACATCGTGTTGATGGCAAGCTGGCTGTAGAACCAGCCGCGTGTTTGATCGATCGCTTCGCTGATAAAGTCGGCCGGATACTGATCTTGGAATTCCGCATCGCCTTGATGAGGCCAGCCATACTGTGCGAAGGCCATCGCGCCGCTGTCGTACCAGCAGTCGATGACTTCGGAGACACGCTGCATGCGACCGGAGTCATCGAAGGGAGACCGGTAGGTCAACGCATCGATGTACGGTTTGTGAACACGAAGGTCTTCCACAAGTTCGGGGTTGTTCGCTTTGGCTGCTTCCCAGACCTCCACTCCCTGGATATCAGGTTTATCGAGCAGCTCTTGGTAGCTGCCGATCGCTTCCATCTGCCCCGTCTTGTCGCAGACCCAGATGGGCAGGGGCGTGCCCCAAAAACGTTCTCGCGAGAGGGCCCAATCGACGTTGGACTCAAGAAAATTACCAAAGCGACCATCGCGGATGTGTTCGGGCTGCCAACCGATTTTGGCGTTGTTGGCCAGCATCGCGTCTTTGAATTCGGTCGTCCGAATGAACCAGCTTTCGCGCGGATACTGGATCAGCGGGTCCTCCTTGGCGCGCCAACAGAACGGATAGGTGTGCAGGTACTGCTCCTGGTGAAGCAGTCGACCGTTCTCACGCAAGGCACGCGAGAGTGGCTTGTCCGCGTCCTTGACCCATGTGCCTTGCATGGGTGTAAAATCGGCGGTGAACTTCCCGTCGGGGCCGACGCAATGAAAAAGCTCCGGTGCAGAGTCTGGTTCAAACCGCTTCTGTTCATCGACCAAGACCTCATAGTCAGCTTCTCCAAAAGCGGGCGCTTGGTGGACGATTCCAGATCCCGAGTCCGTTGTGACGAAATCGGCTGGAACGACACGCCAATAAAGCGCTTCTTCGCCGCCATCACGCAGCGTGCCGGTCGCGTCAGACCACTTGGAATAGAAGTTGTCAAACGGAGGGATGTATCGCTGCCCGATCAAATCCGACGCTGCGACGTTCGCGACAACGCTCAGTTCTCGTTTGATCTTGCCCGCGATGGTTTCCACGAGTGCTTCGGCCAGAACAAACTCTTGTCCCGTTTCGCTGTCCTTCACGACCACGTAAGCCACGTTGTCGGGGTGCACGGCCGCGAACATGTTGCTGGGCAGTGTCCATGGTGTCGTTGTCCAAACCACCAAGCTGCGACCCGGATGATCGACCAGCGGGAACAGGACGTAGACACTGGGGTCCGCCACGTCGCGATATCCCTCGCCAACTTCGCCCGCTGACAAAGCCGTGCCACCTTGGGCCCACCACCAAACGATCTTATGGCCTTGGTAAAGCAGCCCACGATCGAAGAGTGTCTTGAGACTCCACCAAACGCTTTCGATGTAGCTTTGATGGTACGTCACATAGGCATCATCCAGGTCGACCCAAAATCCGAGACGCTGCGTGAGGTTCTGCCATTGCTCGATGTATCGGAAGACACTTTGCTGGCATTTCTGGATGAAGGGTTCTTCTCCGTAGGCGATGATTTCTTCTTTGCTGTGGATGCCCAGCTCTTTGCCGACCTCGACTTCCACGGGCAAGCCGTGGGTGTCCCAACCGGCTTTGCGCTGGCACCGGTACCCCTTCATGGTTTTGTAACGCGGGAAAACATCCTTGATGCTGCGCGTCAGGCAGTGGCCCGGGTGCGGCAGGCCGTTTGCGGTGGGCGGGCCTTCGTAAAACACAAAGGAGTCCGCGTCGGACCGCTGCGCCAGCGATTGCCCGTAGATATCGTTGGCGAGCCAAAACTGGAGCACATCCTGCTCCATGGCAGGAAAGTTTGGGCTTGCGGATTCCGCACAGAATGGAGCGGGGGTGTCGGGCGTTGGGGAACCGGTCATGCGGTTTTTGGGTGATCGGTGGAGCCGGGTGGGGACGCATACTCCGTTGTTTGCCAACGGGAGGTGTGTGAGAAGCAGACACACCACGAAGAGGAGCGTTCACCCCGCGATGCTCTGAAACGCATAGCCTAACGACTCATCAAAAAATCGAGGACACCCCAAAATCAACGCCTTCATTCGGGTGCGGACAGGCCCGGCAATGAAAGCGGGCAGGGACGCGTCAGTTGCGGGGGACTTCGATGCTGCGAATAAGCGAGGATAGCTCTTCGTCGGCGTTGCGTCCTTCGATCTCGGCCTCGGCCGTCAGGGACACGCGGTGCCGAAGGGTGGGGATCGCGATTTCCACCACGTCATCCGGGACGGCGTAGTCTCGACTGGCGAACGCGGCAAGCGTCCGAGCGGATTGCATCAAGGCGATGCCCGCGCGTGGTGATGCGCCGATGTAAAACGCCGGCCATTCTCGCGTCCCGCGCGTGATGGCATTGATGTAACGCACCAACGAATCGGTCACCCGAACTTTACCACAGGTCGCAATCACCTGGTTAACCACGTCGGGCGTCGTGATCGGCTGGACTTCATTCTCGAGTCGCTGATTGAGATCGACCTGCAGGCTGTGCATCCTCAGGATGTCAGCTTCCTGCTCTTCCCCGGGGTAGTCGACCTTCAGCTTGAACATGAACCGATCCAGCTGTGCCTCGGGCAGGTTGTAGGTGCCTTCGCTTTCCAGCGGGTTCTGGGTCGCCATCACCAGGAAGGGACGGGGGACCGGATGACTGGTCCCGTCCACCGTGACGCGATACTCCTGCATGATCTCGAGCAAGGCAGCATGCGTCTTGGCCGGCGATCGATTGATTTCATCGGCCAGCAGCAGTTGCGTGAACACGGGGCCCGCACGAAAACGAAACTCGCTCTTCTGCATGTCGAACACAGGAGCGCCCGTGATGTCCGATGGCATCAAGTCAGCTGTGAACTGAATCCGACCAAAATCGCAACCCAGGATGCGGCCCAGGGTGCGGACGAAAAGCGTCTTGCCCAAACCCGGTACCGATTCGATCAACACATGGCCGCCGGAGAAAAGCGCTACCAAGGTGCCCTGAACCAACTCGTCCTGCCCGATGTAAAGCTTGCCAACCTCATCGGCGATTTGCTGGTACAGCTTGCCGATGGCTTCAAACTCCGGGTTGGCCCCCGGGACGGCCGGACGCAGCGAGACGCTGGGAGGGGCCTGGGCGGAGGCACCTGGAGGTAGGACCGACGGCTTGGCTGCGACTTCGGGAGCGAGTTCGTTGCCAGTGGTTTCGCCATCACGGAGGGAATCAGGGGTCTCACTCAACGCTGCTGTCCGTCGATCTTGGTTTCTGATTGAGAGCCGCGTCCGTTTGATCGGCGACTGGTTGGGAGGGTGCCGTTGTTCCAGGTGCGTGCTCGGGAAGTGGGAGCACCCACGGGCCGCCGACCTCACCTCGGACCCGCCGGTAATACTGGCTGATCCTCTCTCTCGCATGCGTGGGCCCACCCAGGGTGCGCATCAGCTTGGCGAGCGCGTCGAGGTGATTTCCGAAATCACTGGCCCGATTGTAACGCAATCGCTGCGGTCGCCCGAAGATGGGAGACAACATGAGGACAATGAGAAAGCCCACAAACACACCGTGCATCGTGATGGCGGACATGGGCCAGGTCGTCAAGATCTCCATCCCGCTAGCCGCGGTTGCCTGCGGCTTGGCATCCGAGATCGGAAGCGGCATCGTGTCTGACTTCAGAAAAGCAACGTCGATCCGATCCGCTTCTGTGAAGAAGGACTTTTCTGCTTCGGGTTGTTTTGCGTTGACACGGCGAATCTCCTCGTGAACGATCCCGACCAATTCGCGACCACCCATCGTGGTCATGGCAAAATTGGTGACGAGACCACCGCCGGCAAGAACGATCAGACGCGAATCGCCCCAAGCCGTTCGCGTGATCCGAGCGGCGAGGACACGGTCCAACGCATCGGCACCCGCTTGGGTCACGTGATTCTCCGTGACGGCATCGGTCCGCCAAGCGATTGGAGTGAACGTTTGGTCCTTGGGAGCGTAGACGCTTGGCTTCGGAGCACTCTCCTGTTTTGCCGATTCGGTGGCCTCCAACTCCGATGATGCGGCATCGCCCGATTCATCCGCTGTCACCTCGGATGCTGCGTCCGATGCTCCAGTGTCGTCGGAGTGATCAGCGATGATCGTTTGCTCGGCTGGCTTCGGGGGAATTGCGGCCAAGCGGTACTGGACGGACCTGCCGTCCTCAAGTTTGGCTCGATACGGGAGCGGGACGGCGCGAAACCAATCGCTGACCGTAATCGGTGTGAGCCGCACATCGGAAAGCAACCGTTCATTGATGCTTCGAGCCAAGCGTCGCCGATGGTGCAACCGTGACTCAGGAGGCGCGACTTTCAGTGAGGCCTCCCAAAACGATTCCGTGCTGGCGGCGTCGGGCAGGACCAAGACGAGCGTTCTCGCATCCTTTTTCAACCAGTTCTCCATGAACGTATACACCGAATCCGCGTTGGCCGGTGGCCACGCGGTTGGGGTCCAGATGATCGACTCGTAGCGATCGGTTCGATACGACAATCTTGAGAGGTCGCGTGTCCGAACGCTTGACCGAAAATCCACCTCTCTGGTGTCCTCCTCTCTTTCCACATCCATGGCGAGCGCATCTCGAAAAGCACCCAGTCCATTGACGCTTCGCCGTGCTGCTCGTCCACGAGACTCGCCATAGTCCGTCGTCAACTTGCCACTGCAACCGGTGACGCACAGCACGAGGCATGAAAGTAGCAACAACGGGGTGCCCAGATCGCCAGAATGCCGGGAATCACACCCCAGGCGTGAGCCATCGAAATCGGACGCCCTCATTCGCGAACCTGGATCATGCATCGGAGGGACTCCTCTCCGGTGCATTCTTTTGTCCTTCTGAATCCGCGGGTGACTCCGCGACCATCGCCGGAGTTGATGTCGCATGATCTACCGATTGCGTCGACGCCTCGAGCTCACGGTTGGCCCGCCACAATTCCTCAAACTCACTCGCACTGACGGCGTGCTTTCCAAAGTACGATCGTTCGAATTGGTTCACCGTCCCAGCCAGGATGCTGCTGGCATTCGCATGTCCCCGCCGTGCTTCACGTACATATTGCCGATTGGTTTTCCCCCGGGTTAGGCGAAGCCAGCCCACCGCGTCGAGCAACAAGAGTTGATGCCCGAAAAGAAAGATCAACGCTCGCTCATGCTCCCCGTTGCGCATGGCCTCCTCCGCCCGCGCACGCAGATCGGTGTCGTCGTGTTGCAGTTCTTGTGGAAGTTCTGCCATTCGCCGGCGCGTGATGCGGGCTGACTGGGGGATGCCGGCGCCCGAGGCGGATTCGAATGTGGTGTCAAATCGAAAGTCAGATGACTCAAACACATAGCAGAGGATGACCACAAGCGTGGCAAAAAAGGTGGCTAACAAGAGCCAACCCAACACTTGCCACAATTGCCCGGCAAAGTTCCAGGCGCCCCAGCCGGTCGCGTTTGCTTGCGGTGTCGCTTGCCAACGTGAGTCGCGGTTATTGGCATCGCGACGATCGTCTTGGATATCTAACGGGCGCAATTCACCTTGTTCCTGATTGAACCAAACCGACTCCGCGACGATGTCAGGTTCCGGCACAAACCCCGCATCGGGCGACCAAGTGGGATCGCGGCCTTCCGCTGCGAGGTGCATTCCACTTGGATTGCTAAATGCCAATGCCAAAAGCAGGGTGAGGCCGAATACAGTAAGGGGCCGCATCATGTTTGGGCCGCCGTCGCACTAAGATTCTTGTCGTCTTCGGCGGCAGCCGCGGGAGCGTTCGCGGCTTCGCTGGAAGATCCCCGATTGGCGGCCACGGGTACGGATTCCAGCGGGTCTTCGTGGCCGAACTGCCGCATCGCCTCGGCCCGAAACGCGAGTTCGACTTCCCAGCCTTCCAGGCGGATTCTCGCATCCAGATACGACAACAACCGAACGATGACACTGATCGCGGCAACCGTCCACAGGGATGCTGGAAAAAACAGAAGCCAGGCGATCGCATCGAGCGACCAACGATTCAATGCGATGCCACGCGCGAAGATCAAGGTGTAAAAGACGGCCGCACTGAGCACGCCCAGCACAAAGGCTGTCATCAAGAATCGGCCTCCCAAATCGCTGGAGATGGGAGCGTGCAGCAGCTTTGAACGTCGAGACAGCGTGACGACGTTCGCGGAACGGCTCTTGCGGGGACAACGTTCCAACAACAGCATCTCGGGGAGGAACGGGCGACTGCCGCGGGTGATCGCAACGTAAACCAGGATCGCGAGGGGGACCACGCTATCCCGGAACGGGTCGTAATCCCGCATCCAGGTCAGTGCGTAAAGGACGGTGATTGGGATTGCAAGCCGGAGGATTCCCAGTGTCCAGATAGCCCTGCCCATCAACGCCAGTCCATCACGCCAGATCTGTCGCATCGTGGGCCGTTTCTCGAACACGGCCAAGCCCAGATAAAGGGTCGAAAACATGCCTGCCAAAGGCGTCTGCAGCGAGATAAGCGTGACCATCCCGATTCCATAGCGAAACAAATCGGCAGCCGAATCTTCGTCAAAGAATTCCTGTTGGTCGATCGACAAGGGAATCCAGCCCAGGAGCGCGATGTCGACCAGAATCCAGGGAACAGCGCCCATCAAAAACGCCAGGAAGACACCGCGTGGATAACGGCGCAGCAGCAATAACGCCAAATCACCGATCTCCGACAACGTTCGGACGCGAATCACCAGGTGGGTGCGGTCGAGCTGCATATTGATTTGCCTGCTGGCAGAACCCGTCTATCCCTGTCGAACCCAGGCGTCAACGCGTTGATGCCACGCGTTGCCTGTCCGTGGCATACCCAGGACAACAAAGTAGAACGTGATCGCACTCGACGAAACCATGGACCAAACCGCCTTCACGACATAGGGCGTGGGACTGGGTGAAAGAAATCCCTCGGTCAACGCTGCGAGAAAGAACAACGCGGCGGAGGCACACATGATCGGAACGGCCCTTGATGCGGCGACGCGCATCGAGTCTACCCGCCGAAACCCCAGCGTACGAAAAAGGCCCATGCCCAAACGTAGGCCGGCACCTGCTGACAATGCAATCGCGGTGAGTTCAAAAGGGCCATGCGCGGTGACAAAGTGAAAAAAGTTATCACCGCCCTCGATATCAGGGCGAGCCATGTAGCCAAACATGGTGCCCAAGGCGACGCCGTTGTAGGCCAGGATGAACAGACAAGGCACAATCAAGATCCCGTAAGCAAAACACTTCAGCCCGATGCCCGTGTTGTGCATGATGTAGAAGCCAGACATCGTGACGTAGTGGTCAAGCGACCCACTCAGAGGTTGGGAATACATCTCTTCCATCATCTCGAGCTGCTGGGTGCCCACCATCGAGTTTGCGAACTGGGGGAACCGATCTTCGTGATACCCCAGATACATTGCCAACGCAAAAAGGCCGAAGAAGACGAGCGCGGCGACGCGAACGCACGGATCCCCGTAAATCTGCTGCGGCGCGACGCGAAACAAAACGTCGATCCAACCACCGGGCTGGAACTTGCCGGCGCGATAGAGCTGGTTGTGTGATCGCGCAACCAGGCGGTGAAGATAGGTGACCGTGCCCGGCGGCATTTGGTAGGCATCGGCCAATGCCAGGTCAGCGCACGCGGCGCGATAAAGCGAGGCGAATCGCATCGCGCCCGCCGAACGTTCGTATTGGCCACCCTCAGCGTAGTCCTCACCGGCATTCTTGATTCGCCCACGCGATTCCATTGCGTCGCATAGACGTTCCAATTCGTCCCAGTTCTTCCGCCGTTTTTACAAGGGCCTCAACGCTTCCCCATGAAATTCAGTCGACTTATTTCCGCGTCAGTCTGGTCCCCGCCATGAACATCGCCAGGCTCTTGGAAAAACGGCGGAAGAACTGGGACGAATTGGAACGTCTATGCGACGCAATG
>JBCCYK010000010.1:0-56337 GCA_039189905.1 Planctomycetota bacterium | reverse complement strand
CGGTCGAACGCGCGACCTGGCTGACGGATCAGTGTGTCCAGCAAGCGGAATTCGCTCTTGGTCAACTTGACGGGGTCTTCCTCAATTGTGACTACAAAGCGCCGGCGATCCACCGTGATGCCGAGGTGAGACACGGACTCGTGGTCATCGACCGTGGGTTCCCTTCGCCTCAGAAGTGCTTTCAGTCTTTGCAGCAGCACCTTATAGCTCTCGACCGGTTTCACAACGTAGTCGTCCGCACCGACGGCAAAGCCCACCACTTGGTCCGACTCTTCCCCGAGGGCGCTGAGCATCAAGATCAGTGTCTCTTTGGTCGTTGGGTCGGCACGCAACTGCTTGCAGACCTCCACCCCGTTGAGCACCGGGAGATCCACGTCCAGAAAGACGACATCGGGTAAGACCAGGCGAGCCTGGGTCAGAGCATCCCGACCATCGGCTGCGCGGTAGACCTCGTAACCGGCCCGCTGGAGCTGATATTCCAGCGTCTCAGCCAGGGGACGATAATCTTCAACAATGAGAACCTTTGTTTTCGACATTCAGGGCCGGTGGTTGTCGTGCTCGTCGCGCGCTGGCAAGACATAATCGCGTCAGATGTGGTGCCAGGCTTCCCACGTCGCAGGATATCATCGCCCAAGTCGCCTTCCCATGCACGGTCACAAGAAGCCGTTAGGCGTGAAGCTTTGGTGAAATCTCAATGTCGATTGGCCTGCGACTGGGTGACCATCGGTTCAGGGCAGCTGGAAGAATCGCTTGGCGTTGTCGGTCGTCTGGCGGGCGAGACTTGCGGCTTCGATCCCATGTAGCTCCGCGAGGCAGCGAAGGGTGTGTTCGACACGAGCCGGTTCGTTGGGTCGCTTGCCTCGGAGCGGTTCCGGAGACAGGTAGGGAGAATCCGTTTCGACCAACAGTCTATCCAGCGGCACGGCCGCAGCGACTTCGCGTAACTCGTCGGACTTCTTGAATGTCACCATGCCTGCAAAGCTGATGTAGAGACCGAGATCGAGGCAACGCTTAGCGCATGCCAGGTCCCCGGTGAACGAGTGCATCACCGCGTTTGGGAGCTGTTCCTGGTGTCGCGTCAGCTGTTCTACGATCAAATCGCCACTTTCTCGCATGTGAATCACCATCGGCAGGCCAGTGTCGTGCGCCAGCTCGATGTGTCGATCGAACATCTCTTGTTGCTGCTGGAGCGGCGTGTCGTCCCAATAGCAATCCAGGCCTGTTTCGCCAATCCCGCGAACCCCTGGTTGCGTCGCGAGCTCAACGATTCGTTCAAAATCATGTTCCTGAGAATCGGACACGCTGTTGGGTTGAATCCCAACCACAGCATGTAGGAAGCCTGGGTGGGCGGTCGCAAGATCACAGGCGCGTTCGCTGGTGGCGACATCGATCCCAATGACCGCGATCCCCTCAAGTCCCGCCTCTCTGGAGCGCGCAATGATGGCGTCAACGCTTCCGTCGAAAGCGCTCGTGTTTAAATGAGCGTGGGTATCAAAGAGTTGTAGTTTCATGGCCTCGATGTTCGCTTGGTGCCGCGCCTTCCTTTCATTCGAGTGATGCGGTGAACCAGCCATCTCGAGATTGCTCGAGCTGAATCGAAACACCAAAGACTTCGCTGAGCGCCTGCGAAGTCAGCGTGCGCGATTTGGAACCCGAGGCGGTGATCACGCCACCCTGCATCAGCACGACATGATCGATCGCGGGCAAGATCTCGTCGAGATGGTGCGTGACAAGCAGCAAAGTCACCCTGCTGTGATCGGCGATGGATTGCAATTCCAGCAACAATTCGCGTCTTGCTGCCAAGTCCAGCCCGGTCGTGGGCTCGTCGAGGACCAAGATTGAGGGCGCATGCACGAGCGCCCGCGCGATGATGGCGCGCCTCCGTTGCCCCGTAGAAAGTGTGTTCATCGTCCGATTGGCAATCGATTCCACACCCGTCCTTTTCATGGTGTCCGCGATTCGGGATTCCATTTCGGTGCTCAAAGCAAGGCAACGTTCCGGTAGGAGGACGTCGTTGAAGCCGCTGGCAACACACTGTCGAACGCTCATGCGCCCGGTCCGACCGAGCGAAAACTGATGGTCCAAGAGTGCGGAAACGACCCCCATCTGACGTCGAAGCTCAGCGACATGCCAATGCTGCTCACCAAGGATCGTAACGGTCCCCTGTTGACCACCCGTGCTGATGGACGGATAGAACTGACGTAGCAAGAGTTTGAGCAAGGAAGTCTTGCCGCATCCGTTCGGACCTATGATGGCAGTGTGCTGGCCGATCGCGACTTTGAGAGAAACGTTCGTCAGGATCTGGCTCGCATCGCGGTACAGATCCACGTTGCGAACGTCCAACAGGGGCTCAGACATTGCAGACTTGATAGGCCTGCCTCAGAGAAGCGACGGGGTTGTCTGAGGTCGGAATGAATTCGTGAGCGACGTATCCCGTGTAGCCTGTCTCGAGGATCGCTCGCATGATGGGTGGGTAATTCAGTTCTTGCGTCTCATCCAATTCACCTCGCCCTGGATTGCCCGCCGTGTGGTAATGCCCAATCCACTCGTGGTGGCGTCGAATCCGGCGGATGACGTCCCCATGCATGATTTGAACATGATACACGTCGAAGAGGAGCTTCATGGCGGGCGAATCAACAGCTCGGATCAAATCCAAGCAGAGGTCGATGTCATCGCCCCAGTAACCAGGGTGCCCTTTCATGGGGTGTGAATCGTCAACGCTGTTGAGGTGTTCGAGGACCAAGCCGACGCCCTTCTCTTCCGCATAGGGAACGACGCGTTTCCAGCATTGGACGCAATTTTTGAAAGCGGTTTCCTCAGTGATGCCCTCTCTTTCCATTCCCGTGAATGTGATCACGTTGGGAGCGCCAAACTCAACGGCCGCATCGATGCTCGAACGCAGTTTCCTTTCGACCTCAGCATGATTGGCCGGATCAATTGGGCCTTTTGCGAAACCATGGCTGCCAACCATGGAAACCTCGAGCCCCAGTTTCTTGACGGCGGGATAGTCGTCGAGTGAAACACCTTCCAGTGCTTCGATGCCAATGCTCTTGCAGTGTTGGGCCAGCTCCAGGGCTTTCATGGGCTTGAAGCACCACCCCATCACACTGTGCCGGATTCGGTTGCCAGCTTTATCTTGCGTCTTCTTCTCGGTCTGCTGCCCGGTGGCTGTTCGTGCGAAAGCGGCACCGCCAACAAGGGCCGGTGGAGTAACTAGAAAGTCGCGTCGACGCATGAGGGGCTCCGGCTATGGAGATTGTTGGGGAATATACGGTAAGTCAATCAGGACACTTCTCGATGAAGGCCAACCGATTCACCCTCCCACGCGCAGCGAAGGGAGGGTCGAAATCGAGCCTCAAGCGAGATTTCGGGGAGGGCGCGAGACCGATTCTTTGCTGAGCGAGATTGTCTTCTCTTGACTTGCCCTTGCCAGCCAAGCTCCGCGGGCCGCCCGTCGGCGGCAAAGCAGCGGGAGGGTGATGCTGTTTCGTTTATGATTCACGGGTGGCGATCAGCAAGAAGTATCCTGATTCTGGCTATACTACGCCCTCGCCGCCGGTCTTGCTGGCCCCTTCCGTCTCCCAAACCCAAATTGTTTGAAAGTGCCATGCGCTTGTCAGCCCCTTGTTCAATGCGTTTCTCGGGCGATGCGATTTTCGACTGTCTTTTGCGACCCGCCCTGACGCTGGTCCTGATCGTTTGCTGCTCCGCCTCAGCACGGTCTGCGGAAGCGATTTCGTGGCAGAGTCTGACGAACGATGACGAGTTGACTGGCTGGACGCACAATGGCAATTGGAAATGCCAGGACGGTGTGATCATACGAACTGGAAAGGGCGGCAACCTCACCTATCAAGCCAAACCGCTCCCAGACGACTTTGAGCTTCAATTCGAATGGAAGGTCGGTGAGGGTAGTAACAGTGGCGTCTACTACCGTCCCGGTCAGTACGAATACCAAATCCTTGACAACGATAAGCACCGCGATGGAGCCAATCCGCGAACCAGTGCCGCGTCACTCTACTTTTGCATGCCCCCCTCACACGACGCGACACACCCCGTGGGTGAGTGGAATGAAGGCACCGTCATTTGCCAGGGGACGGTCATTCAGCATTGGCTCAACGGCTCCAAAGTCGTGGACTTCGATTACACGGATCCGCAGTGGGCCGACAATGTGGAGATGCTTCGTTTGAGGGGGGCGGATTTGTCCGCAAGGGGCGGTAAGTTGTGGCTGCAAGATCACGGTGATCCCGTTTCCTACCGCAACATTCGATTTCGGGCCTTGTCAGCGGGCGAAGACATCTCGCACGCCACCATCACACCGGCCGAGATCTCCGAAGAGATTCGCGCCGCAGAGCAGAAGAAGTTGCAGGGCATCTTGCAACGGAGGCAGAAGCAGCAAACCTCAGACGCAGCGAATGGGAAGGCGGCTGCTAACCAAGTGCGTTCTCAAACCCTGGTGTCGCGTGACAATATTACCGCCAACGTGTGGCTTCATTGGCGTGGTCCCACCGGGAATGGCGTCGCTCCCGATTCAAACCCGCCCGTCCGCTTCAGCAGCACCGAGAATGTCCGCTGGAAGACCCCCATTCCGGGCTTGGGATCGGGATCGCCCATCGTGCTGGAAGACCGAGTCTTTGTCGTGACCGCCATTCCGAAGGCGAATCCCGGCCGACCCAACGCGATTCAGCCGATGAGCTTTGATGTCCTTTGTTACTCGCGGGATGACGGGTCGCTTCGCTGGCAGCGTACGGCGGTGACAGCAACGCCACACCAAGAGACACACAGCACGAACGGGTTCGCATCGGCCTCTCCGTGTAGCAATGGATCGCATGTCTTTGCTCACTTTGGATCCCGAGGTTTGTATTGCTACACCATCGAGGGAGAATTGGTTTGGGAACGCAAAGACCTCGGTCGAATGATCACGCGCAACGGGTTTGGTGAAGGAAGTTCGCCCACCCTGGCGTCGGATGCTCAGCTCGGCGATGTGATCATTGTGCCGTGGGATCATGAGGGGGCATCGTCCCTATTTGTTTTGCAGCAATCGAACGGCAAGACGATCTGGAAGGTTGATCGAGATGAACCCACGAACTGGGGAACACCTTTGGTCGTCGATACGGCTCAGGGACCCCAGGTGGTCGTGACGGGACAGAATCTGGCTCGCGGATACGATCTGAGGACAGGCAAGCAGCTTTGGAGCTGTCCAGGTCAAACTCAGCGTCCGGTGGCGTCGCCGGTGTCAATCGGTGAGATGGCCATCGTGACGAGTGGCTTCCGAGGTTCCTATCTGGGCGCTTTTGACCTCAATGGTCGAGGCAACTTGGAGGGTTCCAGAGCGCTGTTGTGGACCAGAGACCGTGACACACCCGACATCGCGTCACCCGTTCTCTCTGAAAACCGCTTGTACTTTTTCAAAGGCAAATCGGGAGTGCTCAGCTGCGTGGATGTGCTGACGGGACGGCCATTCTATGAGCGTCAACGTATCCCGGGGCTTTCCTACCTCTATGCTTCGCCGGTGGTGGCGGGCGGCCATGTCTACATGACGGACCGCAGTGGCGCGATCACGGTTATGAAAGACGCAGAGAGACTTGAGGTCGTCGCTGAGAACCAGATGGGTGAAACGGTCGATGCCACGCCCGCACCGGTTGGCGACCAATTGTTCATTCGTGGGGAACAACATTTGTTCTGTATTGAATAGTCCGCGCGTGGACGTGAAACGAGGCAGCCGGGCGTGAAACACGCCATCGCATTCACGATGGATGATGCGGCGGCAATCGAATCCGTGTCTTGTCTTCAAATCCACGGAATTGCTACTTTCTTCTCAAGCGTCAAGGTCGACATAACCGATCCCGCTTCTGACGCGAGCTGATTCGATGGCTCCGTCCTTGCGCCCACGCGCGAACCACGGAACTGAAAAAAGGATTTTTCGATGCGTGTCCTCTCCTTGCGCCGCCAACACTTCCGAACCGGTCTTTTCAACCTCACAGTTGCCATCGCAGCGGTCGCCAGCTCGGGATCTGCCGTTTGGGCCGAGATCACGTGGCACCAAGATCTCCGTGCTGCACATCAAATGGCAACAGAGCAGAATAAGCCACTCCTGTTGCACTTTTACAGCGACAACTGCATCTGGTGTGATCGCCTGGAAGAGGGCGCCTTCACGCAGCCGTCTGTTGGCCAAGCCGTGAATGATTCCGTGATCGCGGTCAAAGTTCACGCGGGCCAAGCGAAGGAGCTCGCGGAAATGTTTCAGGTTCGCAAGTTCCCCACCGATGTCATTGTGACTCCTGAGGGCGACACCTTGAGCCATGGCGTCAGCCCGCAAGATCCGCAGAAGTACATTGCCATGCTGACAACGGCGGCAAGCAAGCATCGAGCAGCGCTTGGCGCCCCCGTCGACGTGTCCCCGGCCACGCCTCACCCAACGACTCCCAACCCGCCGTCAGCCACGCCGCCAGCCCCAACACAAGTTGCTTCGACAACGCCGAGACAACCTGCCGCTGGCATGAGTTTTCCCGGCGGCGCCACCGCACAACTCGCCGGCGCCCGAACAGATGGGATGACCCTCGGGGCGCCCAACGCGGCCATCGCCCAAGCGCCTGCCGCGTCTGAACCGGCATCGCCAGTCGTGTCAACCGCCAAGGTCAATCCCGCGGCGACCGACTTGCCGGATTTAGCGATGGAAGGCTACTGTGCCATCACGGTGATCGATGAGAACCGTTGGGCCGAAGGGAATCCGAAGCACGGCGTCATCCACTTGGGCAAGCTGTACATGTTTGAGACCGAAGCGAAGATGGCCAAGTTTCTAGCTGACCCATCGCCCTACACCCCGGTCTTGAACGAAATCGACGTGGTGCGATTCTTTGAGGAGCGAAAGATTGTTCCTGGCAAGCGTGAGTTTGGTGTCATGGACCCAATCCACCACCGCATGTTCTTCTTCGCCGACGAGGCTGCTCGTGTTCACTTCGAGAACGAGTATCAAAGGTACTCAGATTCTGCCATCGAGGTGATGGAGCGAGCCGTGCGAGATGCGAACCCGAACGCCGGCTGAGTTCGGGCAATCGTTGCTAAGGAATTGAAGTCAGGGAACGAGACTTCGCTCAAGCGGCCACGCTTTCGGGCTTCGACTCATAGCGCGTGAACGTGCGGAAACCAAAGATCGCGATCACCGCGAAGCAAACCAGTGGCAGGTAAAACGAGTTGCGCACGCCCAGCGTGTCGATGAAGTAGCCTTGCAACAGCGGGAGGACGGCTCCCCCGACGATCGCCATGATCAGCCCGGCCGATCCCAGTTTGGCTTCCTCTGGCGGCAAGCCTTTCAAGGCGATCCCGTAGATCGTTGGGAACATCAGCGACATGCAGGCCGAGATCAAGACGAGGCAGATCAACCCCGTTTTGGCCGGAAGCAGGATGGCGCCGAGCGTGAAACCGATGGCACAGATCGCCAGCGCCGAAAGCAGGCGTCCCGGGCTGACGTACTTCAATAAGAAAGTGCAGACAAACCGGCTGATCAAAAAGATCACCATCGCGGCAATGTTCCAGGTCTGCGCTTCGCCGAGAGACAGGCCAACGAGCTCCATCCCGTAGTGAACGATGAAGGTCCAGCAGGTGATCTGCGCACCCACGTAAAACGCTTGGGCGACTACACCTTCGCGGTAGTGGGGCTTCAGCAACAACTTTCGCGCCAACTCGCCAAGCGGAGCGTCCGGCGTCTCTGTCTCAAAGGATGGCATTTTGCTCAGTGCAAAGAGCAGCAAGAAGCCAAGCACGACAAATGCGATGACGACATACGGCTGACGCACGACGCCCAGGTCATGTAGCTGGAGGGACTCAAACTTTCCGGGGTCCATGGACTTCATGTTGGCCAGGCCTGCAGTGACCGCGCCGTCCAACGAACCAAACTCCTGCTCAAAATCTGGCAGTCCGTTGGGATAGTCCGCTTCCACATACTTCACGGCCTCCGGCGTTTTCGCCTGCATCTGATCGCGAAACTCACTGACACGTAGTCCAGGCGCAATCACCGTTGTCAAAACGACCATCCCCGTCAGCGACCCAATTGGGTTGAAGGCTTGAGCCAAGTTCAGCCGTTGCGTCGCTGTTTCAGGCGGCCCCATCGCAAGGATGTAGGGGTTGCAGCTGGTCTCCAGGAATGCCAGACCGAATGTGAGCACATAGAAGCCGATGATGAAGATCCAAAAATTCAGGTAGAGGCCGGCTGGGATGCTCAACAAAGCCCCCAAGGCATAGAGCGCGAATCCAAGCATGATGGCGCCCTTGTAGGAGGATTTTCGAATGAAGATGGCCGCAGGCAACGCCATGGTGAAATAGCCGCCATAAAACGCAAACTGCACGAGCGCACTCTGCGTGTTACTGATCTGAAAGACCTCTTTGAAAACCTTGACTAAGGGGTTTGTGATGTCGTTGGCGAAGCCCCACAACGCGAAGCAACACGTCGTGAGGATGAATGCCAACAGGTACGACTTGGGAACGACTTCCGACTGCGTGCCTGCGGGAGCGCTCGCGCTCGGGTCATTTGTTGCTTCTTGCAAGGGTTGAAACCGCCTGAAGGAGAATAAAGCCGGGTGGAAACGCGTCGACGCTACTGGATCTTCAGGACATACGCGTATTCGGAAGGCTTTTCTGCTGGGAGTTTCGCATGCAAGCCATCCGAGTCGCGGGTCCAGTGAATCGCGTCGCTGCTGCCCAACATCTCGACGGACTGAATCGCTCGCGGATACAACTCGTTGCTGTCCGACAACGACTGGATCGTCACCTGACCGTCATCGGGCCATTTCAAGCCGATGGCGTAGAGCACCCCGTTCTTACTTGTGAACCGGATGTCTTCGGATGTGAAGGGTTTGTCTTTGGACTCCGAAACATGGCCCGTTGAAACCGACGTGGGTCCCTCGCCAAACGTGTTCCAATAGGTCGTGTCGTAAATGGCCTCGCCGTTGACTTTCAACCAAGAACCGATGCCACGTAAAATCGCCTGGTCTTCATCGGGGATCGTGCCGTCTGCACGGGGGCCGACGTTGAGGAGTAAGCATCCGTTCTTGCTGACAATGTCAACCAAATCGTTGATCAGGCGATCGACCGTTTTGTATCGCTGGTTCTTCGTGTAGCCCCATGAGCTCGAGCTGACTGCCGTATCGGTTTGCCAGAAGGGTCTGCGGATCTCCGCCATCTTGGACCGTTCCTTGTCCAGCACGGCAGCTGATTCTGGGAACGCATTCCATTTGTAGTTGATGACGCCCAGGCCCTCGGGATCAGTGGCCGTCTTGTTGTAGTAGTACGCGGCAAACTTCTGAAGGTGCTCGGCGAAAGGATTGGTATCGTAAGGTGCTTCCCGGAGGCCCGGTGTGATCCCAAAGTCGAACCAAAAGACATCTGGATCATACTTGTCCACGATCTCACAGCAGCGTGCCAGCCAATCATCTTTGAATTGCTTGTCTTGGGGCGGAAAGTGATTGCGGTAGTCCCAGGCATCGTCGCGGAAGAGCGAGGGGAGCGGTCGCCCGTAGAGACGCGCGAACTGGGGGTCCGCGTTGTCATAGGATTTGTCGCGGACGTAGTAAACCCAGTTGAATGCCCGGTGGCTGCTGACCCCGAGTCTCATGCCTCGTTTCCGGACGGCGGCGGAAAGCTCTGCCAGGATATCCCGCCGGGGGCCCATCTCAGATGCGTCCCATTCGGTGAAGGAACAGTCGTACATGGGGAACCCGTCATGATGTTCCGCGACAGGGATCACGTAGCGAGCCCCGGTTAGTTGGAACAGTTCCGCCCACTCATTCGCGTCAAATCGCTCCGCCCGAAACTGCGGGATGAAATCCTTGTAGCCGAAGGTTTTCTGAGGGCCGTAGTTCTTCAAGTGGTGGTCAAAGAAGTTGTCGCTGCGACGCTCTTGATTGATATACATCTGGCGCGGGTACCATTCGCTTCCAAACGCCGGCACGCTGTAGGCTCCCCAGTGAATGAAGATGCCGAATTTTGCGTCTCGATACCACTGTGGGATTTGATAGCCTTCCAGCGAAATCCAATTCGCCTGGAATGGACCCTTTGCGATCACAGCGTCAATCTTCTCGACCGCGGACGCGACGGCAGGGTGCGGTAGCGTCGCAGGGTGAGGAGATTCACTTGAAACACGCAAACTAGGAATTGCAAACGAACAAATCAACATCGAGAAGCCGAGGCGGTAGACGCCTTGGCATGGCCAGACCTTGGGCATTCGGGGACTCATCAGCATCGAGCAGGTGTCGCGAACGGCGCGGACACGAAGTGGGATCGGTTATGGGCAACGTCTTTTGCGGGGGAGCAAGAGCCCAAGCCGCTTCAGAGTTAAAACGCCACATCGACTGGGGAGCGTGGCAGACCAGCGACCGCCGTGGATTGCTGTCATTTACCAACCAGTTTGAATCCGCGAGGATTGCAAAACAATAGCCGGCCAGGACACACCCATGTCCATTGTTAACCGCTTCGTTTGCAGTGGGCGATATGCGTTAAGCAGGCGGTCGACAGAGAGCCTGGTCGTCAACCGGATTCAAACAAGACGCGGTGCGTGCTCGCCGGGGAGAAGCTCGGGCTCGATTCCCGTGCCCGTACAAACGTATCTTTGGAATTGAAAAATCCGTTCTTCCCTGACCCCGATTACGCCTGGGTGCGGGCTGCGCGAGATCCCTCGCTGTTGCGCTTCATAGACGCTGCGATCCTCATTGAAGATTTGGTGCATCATTCGCCGCGCGATACGCCACGAGCCATGGCGTAGGCAGAGTTTCCAAGGATGGCGTGTCTCAGGCCAAAGAGGAAACATCCGAATCTGAACGCGGCATCGATCGGGGCCGGTCGGTCGCGTCGAAGCGACGTAGTTGAACGTGTCGTTGAACACGAAAACCAGATTCGGGTGGATGTGCAGGTGCCAGTATCCATCGATGGGGGTTCCACCAAGATGTTGGCAAACACGGACCGCGCGAGCTTGCAGCCCGACATGATCCGAGTAGCGAAGCATGGTATAGCGGTCATCCAGCTCATGAACCGCGTTCTGCTCGGCCGGAAGTTGGCCGCCCATCCATGTGGGGTGAACTTCGCCGACGTGGTACGACTCAAGCGTGTTTTCGATCACCACTTTCCAGTTGCAGGGGGCGTCGAAGTCCCAGACTTCTGCCATACGCCACCAGGGATGCGAGAAACCCGCGGCCACCGTGTTGAAGTGTTCCCCGAGCCAGTCCTGCAGCGACGGCAGGTTCGCATCGAGTGTCGCAAACAACAGGTCGCCGCATCGTTCCAGGCGAATGCTGGTCAAGCACGCGTTCTCACGATCCCAGGGACGAAACGCCTTGGCTTCCGGAATCTTCGCGGTGCGACCGTCGCTTTGGAATTGCCAGCCGTGATACTGACACTTGAGTTGGAGAGTGTTCCCAGATGCTTCGCACGTCAACATCGAGTGTCGGTGCGGGCAGACATTGACGAACGCTTTGTGCTGACCGTCAAAGTTGCGCACCAGCACTGGCACATCAAAAAGATCTGCTGTGATGAAGTCCCCTGGGGATTCCAACTCCTTGACGGATGCGATGAACTGCCAAGACGGACGAAACAGAGCCTGCAACTCAGACGCGTAGTGCTCCGGTTCCACGTAATGTTGCGGTCGCAACAGGTGCTGCAAGCGATTCTTATGCACGAACATGACCCTGGAAGCATAGCACGCGCAGTACACCCGCGTCGGCTTGCTCGCGTGACACGTTGAATGTGCGTCATGAATGTCACAATCCGCGCGACCACACCTTGGAAGCGTCCCGGACTTACTTGGGCTTCAAGACGGCCCGTCAAGACTCTGACTGCGATTCCTGCCCCATTTGATGGTGACGTGCTGTCCCATACACACCGATCCACGCGAAGCCAGCCGCCATGAAGTACATCGCAAGGGACTGAAGAAGCGTGAACCACGGAGCAAGGAACTCGGTGGCACGCTTGTCGGGTTCCCGAAGTGATACAAACCAGCGCTTGGTGGACAACTCTGGGTCTGTTGTTTCCTTGGACGTATGGCTCATGGGTCCAGCCAACGTTTGGCAATCGTGGCGCGTCGCGTGTCCGTTTCCGATTGAATCATCTGCTTCAGGCGATCTATTTCCTCAGTGCTCAAGCACTCCGCGGGCGGCACCTCCAGCCGTGTGAGGGATCGGATTGCTCGATCGCGTATCACATCCAATCGCGCATCCCCGCTATTCGTGGCCAAGGCCACTAGTGGCGATGCCATTCTTGGATGTGCGAGGCGACCCAGAATCGTCGCAGCCCAGTAAGCTTGATCTCGCGAAACAGCAACGGCGACATCGGGTGAGAGATAAGCAACAACCGCATCAAGTTCAGCTTCACAGACTGCAACGGAAGACCCCAAGGCTTCGGAAGCCCACGTCCGCACGTCGGCATCATCGCTGGCAAGGCAATTCAAACAGGCGATGGCAAGTCCTTCCACACGCTCCTCAGCTGCGAGTGCGCGCAGGGCTTCCCGTTGTATTTCGGGATCGGATTGATTGAGCTGGGATAACCAAATCGATTGCGACATGTCCTGATGTCCAGCTAGCACGCTGCTGAAATAGCCGAGTGGTTTGGTATGGTACCACGCGCATCCCTTCCAAGAAGACACTCGTTCGGAAGCCGCCCCGAGGGGAGGTCGCGACGCCCCGGTCTGCAAGCTATGCTGTCGGCTCCGGAATCGCGGCTCGCTTTGGCCAAGACATGCTGCATCGTACGTCATCCGATCCGCTCGATTGCTTCGCTTATCTAGCGGCGCCCAACAGATCGCTATACGCAGCGATCGTCAGCGTTTTCGCGACCGCTCGGCGAGAGTTTCGGTTGAACTTGCGTGTCGCAGAATTCGTCGAGGGATTGCAGGCCTTGGAGACGCCGTGGAGTCCCAATGAGGCTGAACTTGACGCGGCCCTTCAACAGCTATGCACTTGGGGAAATCTGGAGTCCTTTAGCGACCAATCGCAAGCCGCAACGTTGGAAGAGTTCTATCGACGCCATTTGTATTTCCAAATGTCCGGGGAAGGCGTGGCGGCGCTGCGGGCGATTGAGTTGTTTCACGAGTTGATCGAAGCGCCCGCGTCGCTTCAGTCAACCGCTTTGTCAGCGGTTCGTGACCGATTGGCCGAGCTGATTTCAATGGCGAAGGCTCAAGAAAGCGAAGACGCGGGCCCATTTGATGCGGCCAAGGTCAGTTCCCTGCTCGACAGCCTGTTCGGCGAACTCGGGCATCTGACGGCTCAAGCCCAAGAGTTTTTTCGGGGGCTACAAGCGACGGTCGAACTGCGAGAGATTTCGGTCGGGGCGTTCATGAATTTCAAGGAGCGGCTGGTGCAGTACTTGGAACGGTTCTTGACCCAGACCATTGTGGTCAGTGGCCAGGCCGAGACGATGCTCCAGTCCGTCGACAGCATGTTGATCGATGCCATGATGGACTCGGTCGCCCGTTTCCGGACGGTCGACGAATTTGAGGTGGATGAAAAACGGGTCATCCAGGTGCGCGATTCGCTTCTCGAGCGGTGGCGTGGTGTTTGTGCTTGGTTTGTTGCAGACACGGATCGACCTTCGCAGGCGGATGAGTTGCGCGGGTTAGCCCGGGGTGGCATCCGCGAGGTGGCCGCGGCGGCCACCCGGATCCAACGTGCAAGCGGTGGCGTCACGGATCGTTCGGCGGACTATCAAGCCCTCGCGGTTCGATTCGCACAGTGCCTGGACGACGCGGACGCGCATGGTCTATGGCGTGTCGCGTTTTGCTTGTCACCCGCTCGCCACCTGACGGTATCCGACGAAACATTGGCAGAGCGCGATCAGCAACCGGTGGAGGCGTCGACCTCCTGGCGGGATTCGCCACCCCTGCGAATCGCGCCGACGTTGCGGCGAACGGGACGCGTCGCCAAGGCCGGTGCGACTCGCAAATTGATCGACAATCGCGAGCAGTTGGCCGAGCTCGCCGAAACAAGTCGCAAGGAAGCCATGGAACTCGCCGAGGCGCGACGCGAGTTGATCACCGATCGAATTCAGTTGAGCGAACTTGCCGAGATCGGCGAAACAGCGTTTCCCCTGTTGCTGGATCTGATTGGCGAGGCCCTATCGCATCGGAGTGACGCAGACGTTGCCGTCGAAGCCGTTAGCTCGGACGGTTCGATGCGAATCGAAATGCAGCCAACGGGCATTCCAAACGACCATTGCCGGCTTGAGACGTCGCATGGCACATTTTCGGGTCCCAATTTCTGGATCCAGATTCACGACGAAGCCGCATTCCACGACAGCGTGAAATTGGGTCAGCGGGGACCATGATTCGAACGGACGATCTCAGGGGCGAAGAACGTCGAAAAGCCCTGCGGGCGCTGCTGTTGCGACCCGTGTTGTTGGACGACATCGACGCGGGTGCGATCCGCAAGACCTCGCGCGAGGCGACGTTTGTGGAGGAATCGTTTGTGCTGGTACGTCGTCATGCAGGGTATCTGGGCGACTGGTTCGCTCGGCACACCGGTTGGACTCTGATCGTTCGCAGCGATTCGGCTCGCTTGGTCAAACGACCGGTTGAGACACATGACACAACACGATGCGCAGTGGACCCCGGTGCATCCGCCGCGCCTCTATCGCGCGAACGCTATGTGCTGTGGTGCCTGTTGCTCACGATCCTTCATGAAGAAGGTCGCCAATCAACGCTTCGGCATCTGGCCGAGAAGACGGTCGGCCTTGCGACGGCGATGCCCGAGATCCGCCAACAGGGCATCGACTTCGACCTGAAATCGGCGAGCACGCGTCGCGGGATTGTAAGCGTGATCCGTTTGGCAATCCGATACGGTGTCCTTCGTCGCGTCGGGGGCGATGAAGAACGTTTTGCGCAAAACGCCAGCGTGGACTGTTTGTACAACATCAATCCGGCGCTGTTGACCGACCTCTTGATGCTACCGACATCGGTTGCATACGCCTCGCACACCGGCGATCCCACCATGCAGGGCACGGCAACAGGCGGATCGCTCGACGACCTGTTGGATCCATTCGACGAAGAGATGCGCCCGCGACAACTCGAGCAACGTTTGATCCGGCGCATGATCGATGATCCCGTGATGTACTTTGAAGATCTCACGGAAGCGGAGTACCAGTACTTTCAATCACAACGCTCCCGCCTGTTCGACGTGATTGAAAACGCGACGGGGTTGGTCCCAGAACTTCGCGATGAGGGCGTCGCCATGCTGGATCCCATCGGCGACTTGACGGACGTGAAAATGCCGGATTCAGGTACGGACGGTCACGCCACCTTGTTGATTGCGGAATTCTTGGGATGCTCGCGGTCGACGTCCCAGCAGCGGACCATCTCAACGGAAACGTTGGTTTCACATTTGTCCAAGCTTGCAACCGAACATGCCAAGCACTGGAGAAAGGGGATCACCGACCTGAGTCAAATCAAGAACTTGCTGGATGAGTGCCTCAAACGCCTGGAGATGCTGCGAATGATTCGTCGCACACGCGACGGCGGTGTTGTGGCTCTGCCCGCGATTCATCGCTTTATCGCGGAGTCTCCGCGAGTTTTGGGTACGGACGACGTCTCATGAACAGCAGCAACGGCGCGATCACGTCCCCCTTTCCGAGACCAAAGCAATTCCGCTGGCAGCTGCTGCGCAGTGGATTGATCAACCTGTTCCACTATGCGGACGAGCAATTCTGGTACGAGGACGGTCGGTTGTTGCTGCGCGGCAATAACGGTACCGGCAAGTCGCGTGTGCTGGCATTGCAATTGCCGTTCTTGTTGGACGCCGAACTCAGTCCAACACGAATGGAGCCTGACCGCAGTCCCAGTAAGCGACCGGAGTGGAACCTGTTGCTGGGCGGAAAACATCGCGATCGACTCGGCTACACGTGGTTGGAGTTGGGTCGCGTGGACGACGATGGGACCGAACACTATTTCACGCTGGGATGTGGATTGCATGCGGTCAAGGACCGCGGTCGAACGGATGCTTGGTTCTTCACCACCGAAGGCCGTGTTGATTTGGACTTTGACTTGGTCAGCGAAGGCGTGCCCCATAACCGTGCTCGGCTAAACGAAACACTCGGCGAAGACGGCGTCATCCATCGAACGCGTGGCGATTATTGCCGCGCGGTCGACGATCGATTGTTTCGTTTGCGCGGTCGCTATCGCGCCCTGGTCGACCTGTTGATCCAACTAAGAGTGCCGCAGTTGTCGCGTGACTTTGACGAGAAGCGGATCAGTGCCCAGTTGTCCGATGCATTACCGCCTCTTGCACCGGAGATCCTGGATCAAGTCGCCGGAGCGATGCGAGATTTAGACGAACAACGCGAACAATTGGAGGAACTGCGACGCAGTGCGGTGGCGGTCGCGAAATTTGAAGGGCATTATGCAGGTTACTTGCAGATCGCATTGAGCCGACGCGTGGGTGACTTCTTTCGCGAACATAATCGATACGACCGCACGCAACGCAAGATCAATGAGGGAGTTCGGTTGCTGGAGCAAGCCACGCAACGGTTTGACGCGACGCAGCAATCGATTGCCACAAACCAGTCCAACGCCGCCGCTGCCGAGGCGCGCTTGCAGGTGTTGCGACACAGTCCGGAGATGCAAGACGCGCGTCGGCTGGACGACTATCGGCAGCAGCGCGACCGTGCGACCACGCTGGCAGATGAGTCGGAGCGACGCCTTGTGGAAGATCGCCGATTGTTGGAGCAGGCGCACCGAGCGCATCGCGAATCGTCGGATCAATTGAAATACGATCGACGTCGCGCCGAAACGACCTTTTCGCGCATGCTGGACCAGACACTTCCAGTAGCGCTCGAGCGATCCGTCAGCCGCTGCCGCATCCCTGATCCGGAAGATCAAACAGCGGTGACCGGTCAACTCGACGCGGTCGAAAACGCGATCGAGCAAGCCAACGCGTCGAGCCAACGTTTGCGTCGACAAAACGATCAACTCGACAATGCCACGCGCGAATTACAGCGGGCCAACGACGCACGGGGCCAGTGTGAACGTCGTGCTGAGCAAGCGGCCACGCGAGTGGCACTGGCATTGGACGCGGTGCGAGACCTGCGCGAAGAGCTTTGCGATGCGTGGCTGGCATGGCGGCAGGAGGCTGAGGACTGGGTGCCCCTTTTGATCAAGGCGCAATCGATGCGTGATGAGATGATCGCGGAACGACCGGTCGACGGCGATGCGGCGGTCGACACAGACCAACTCTTTGAAAGTCCGACCACGGAGCTGATCGAAGCGATTGAGAACGCAATCCACACCGAGATCGAGTCCGCCCAAACGGGCAAAGCGGCGTTGCAGCAAGAACTCTTTGACATCCAGGCCAAGATCGATTCCGCAACACAGCGTCTCGCGGAATTGGAAGCGGGAGTGCACCTGCCGCCGGCGCCGCAACCCACGCGCGCTGAGAATGCAAGGCGGGATCGTGCGGGCGGGCCATTCTACGAGTTGGTTGATTTTGCCACCCACCTTCCGGCGGACGAGCATGCCTCCTGGGAAGCCGCTTTAGAGGCTTCCGGACTCTTGGATGCTTGGATGCTGCCGTCCGAGCGAGGCGAAAGCGTGTTGTTTGACGACGAAGCCCTTGGTGATGTTTTCGCAATCGCGACGGACGTCCGGCCCGCCAGCAGCATGAGCAGTGTCTTGAAAGTGGCCGATGAACTGCCGGAGGGCATCGCCCCTGCACAGATCGAGGCGTTCATACAATCCTTGGGTTGCGGACGTGGGCAATCGGGAACCTGGTTTGATCGTGACGGTCGCTGGCAAGTTGGCACGCGAGGAGGCGTTTGGAAGAAGGAATCGGCAGGCCACATCGGCATCACGGCGAGGGAGCGGCGGCGTCAAGACGCGATGGCGCACACCCGCGAGGAAATCGCGCAGGATCGATCGATGCAAATCGAGTTGGAAAGCCGGAAGGAACGGTTCCAGGAACAACTCAATCGCTTGCGTGATCTCTCTCTTGCGAGGCCAGACGAGACCGCGTTCTCGCAAGCCATCCAAAAGCACCAGGTCGAGGTCGAAAACCTCGGGTCGGCCGACGCGGAACTCCGTCAGCAGATTTCGGTGGTGGGCGACGCGAAGGATCGTGTGGCGACCGAATCCGAAACACTGCGGCAGATGGCGACGGACCTCGGCCTGTCCAATTGGGTGGACCGCTTAGACGACTTGCACCAAGTGCTGGTGGGTCTTCGCTCCGACGTGGGATCCCTCCGTGAGCAAATCGAGACGGTGCGACGGCAATCGGACCTGGTCGCGAAGAACCACTCGAGTTCCGAACAAGCCGCGTCCCGTTTGCGACAGCAGGAATCGCTCACGCAAACCCGCTTGAGCGAGGCTTCCGCAACGTCCGAAGCGTTTGAAACGCTTCAGAAGAGTGTCGGAAAGGACGTGAAGCGGATCTTGGAGGAAATTGAGGCGGACGAAACTCAGTTAAAGACCCTCAAAGAGAAAGCGGAGACGCTGCAAACCGAGTTGCTGGCTGCCAATACAGAGAAGGCGGGCTTGGACGCGACCCTCCAGTCCGATCGCGCGACGCTGGAAACGCACGAACAAGACCGCCGGACGAAGATTGCAGCGCTGCAGTGGTACGTCGAGCACGACTTGGCACGGCAAACCTTTGATGACGATTTTGTGGATTCCGAAACGCAGGAGCAACGTTCAGCCGGTCCTTGGTCGCCCACGCGAGCGTTTGGAATTGCGAAGGATTGGCGTTCACGTTTATCCGGCGTCCGCGACAGTGATGATGCCTGGCAGAAAGCCCAGAACGAGTTGAACATCCAGTTCAAAACGCTGGAGCAGTCGGTCCTGCCCACAGGATTGTCGCCCAGCCTTCGAAACTTCGATTTGTTGCAGTTGGTTGTGATCCCTTATGGCGGGCGCGATCATTCGCCACGAACGTTGTCGAAAGCGATGGACAGCGAGGTGCAGACGCGCGATGCGTTGATCACCCGCGATGAGCGAGAACTTTTCGAGAGACGCCTGATCGGGGATATCGCTCAAAGTCTCCACAAGAACATCCAGTCGGCACATCGGTTGTGCGGATCGATGAACGAGGAAGTCGAAACACGCCCCATGAGTACGGGCATGCGGCTGCGATTCAAGTGGGGTCCCAAACCCGAGGAATCAGAAGCCTTGCGGTCCGCGTGTCGCTCCCTTTTGAAGCAACCCGCCGCCATGAGCGACGACGAGCAGGCATCCTTGGGCGAGTTCTTGCAGGAGCGGATCGCCGAAGCGCGACGACGCGATGACACGGGCACTTGGCAAGAGCACTTGTCCGAAGCATTGGATTATCGCAACTGGTTTTCGTTCGATATCATGCGAGAGACGGACGGTAAGTGGGAACGGCTGACCAAACGATCCCACGGGACAGGCAGTGGTGGCGAACGGGCCGTGTCGTTGATCATGCCCATGTTGGCTGCGTTGGCCGCCTACTACAGCTCCGCCGACCCGACCGCACCTCGGATGATCTTGATGGACGAGGCCTACGTCGGAATTGACAACGAGATGCGGGCCAAGTTCATGGATTTGCTGGTTCAATTTGACTTGGACTTCATCATGACCAGTGAGCGGGAATGGGGCTGCTATCCGACGATGCCATCGCTGGCCATTTATCACTTGGCAACTCGCGCCGGTGTCGATGCGATCCTGCCAACGCGCTGGGTCTGGAACGGCAGACAAAAGAACGCCAGTGATGTTCATGCTCAGGTGCGACAGCCCAGTCTGATCAGCGATGACTTTGAGTGAGTCAAGCAGGGAGCGTCGCATTCGCGATTTGCTCGGCAGCGAGCCGATGAAACCGCTCATCGAACGACTCGACAAGCGGCTTGGCCAACGCGACGATCTGTCAGGGAACGTGACGATTTCAGACGCTTCCGCACAGACTGTCGATGCGATCACGGGGTTGCTTGGAAAAACCCCGACGCGATCCGGTCGGATCACGCTTCGATTGCAGGATTTGGATAAAGCCATCAAGCATGCTACCGGAGTTGATCTTGCAGGAGCCTTGACGATCATTCTCGGGCGTCCGCCATCGCATCCCGCGACGGATCGGCGCGCAGAACAGGAACATTGGGACCAGGCTCGTACTCGATGGATGGAAGGATGGCAAGACACTTCGGACGACGTTCTGTGCTTACTTCGTTCGTACCCGAAGACAAGGGAATTGATCCGCATCACGGATCAAGATCTGGAATCGGCTCGGGCGTTGATGGAGGACCTTCGTCGTTGCCTCACTCGATTGCCGCTTCCTTCGCCCGCGCCATTGCCGATCTTCGCCACCGAAACGCTCGGCGATGCCCATGCTTTGGACGGGGACCGCACCTTCCACCGTCTGTTGCGTGATGCAATCGAAGCGTTGCATGGTGATCCATCCTCCGAAAATCGAAAGCGGACGCGTGACGTGTTCGGCGACGTGGGGATTGTCTTGGACGAACTGGCATCAACCGTGCTGGTCTTGAATCTGAGGCCACGACCTGATGGTTGGGTCGGACGCTATTTGAATGATGCTGCACTGGCCGGTGAACCAATACGCTTGACTTTTCGCCAGCTGGGTCGCAACGGCCTTCGTTTTGACGCCGAACATGCGCTCGTATCCGTGTGCGAAAACCCTTCTGTGATGGCTACTGCGGCAGATCAGTTGGGTGCATCCTGCCGGCCCTTGATCTGTGTGGAAGGTTTTCCCTCGCACGCCGCCCTGGCGTTGATCGGGCAGATCATCCGCGCGGGCAACGTTTGCCGCTACCACGGGGATTTTGATCCCGCGGGCATTCAAATCGCCCATGGGCTGATCGTCGATCATGGAATGAAGTCGTGGCGCATGGACGCGGAGGACTACGAATCGGTCGTCGCGAAATCGACATTGACTTTTCCTGATCGTATCGGCGTCATTCCAACACCTTGGAGTCCCACTTTGCAGATGAGCTTGCAAGAACACCGAACCGGCGCGATCGAAGAAATGGTGCTCGAGACGCTGCTTGAGGATCTGTGTGCCGAAGGTGGATCACGGGACTGAGAGGAGGTGACGGGGTCCGTCGTTCAGTCTTATCACGCCTGAATCGGTTTCGTTTCATTCGTATACTGTCAGCCTGACCAATGCCCAAGGAGCCGGACCAAGGCCCAGGTCCCGAACCACGACCCAGACTCTCGACGCAAATGGAGCGTTGAAATGAAACTCAAGCCCGGCACCTCCTTCGTACCGGGTTACCGGCTGAAACGGTATATCGGTCGTGGCCAGTTTGGTCAGGTCTGGGAGGCTTCGGCGCCGGGAGGGATTTCGCACGCCGTCAAGTTCATTGACCTGTCCGATGGCCATGGGCAAAAGGAATATGCGGCGATTCGACGAGTCAAGCGGATCACCCACGCCAATCTGATGCCGCTGACAGCGATTTGGCAACTCGATGCCGACGGTGAGTTGCTCGATGAACCACCTGATTCTCTGGCGGAAACCGCAGAGCTCTTTGGCGATGACCCGTCGGAGCTATCGGGATACGCGGAGGCTGACGCACCCACGCCTGAGACGCTCGCGGTCGGCATGCTGCTCGGAAAGATGAGCCTGGAAGAGTTGTTGCCTAAACGCGGCCAAACGTCATCGGGGCGGCAGATCGCACCGCGAGACCTCCTTCGTTATATGGAAGGCGTTGCCCGCGGTCTCGACTTTCTCAACTCACCTCAGCACGACTTCGGGAAAGGCCCCGTCGCACTCCAACATTGCGATATCAAACCTGCCAACATCGTCGTGGTAGGGGACTCCGCCGTCATCTGTGATTTCGGTTTAGCCCGCATCCTGTCCAGTAGTCAGGTGACAGCAACTCAAACGGCGGGCACCCCCGCCTACATGTCACCCGAAGCCATCGATGGCAAGCCATCGTGCAATAGCGACCAATACTCGCTGGCGATCACCTACTTTCACCTGCGGACCGGCAACCTGCCGATGGATGATCGGAGCCTTTACACGGTCTTGGAGGCGCACCGATCTGGGCTGCTGAAGTTCGATGCGATCTCTCGCGAAGAACGCGTGATTCTCAAGCGTGCGACCCATTTGGATTGGAAGCAACGCTTTGACAGCAACACACATCTGATCGATGCGCTCCGGCAAACTTTGTCCAAACAGGGGCTCCTTGAAGGTCCCTCCCTTGCATCGATGCCGCGTGTCACCTCGTCCGATCAGGCCGAACTGCCGCCGATGCCACCTGGTGCTGGTGACTTCGAAACCATGGCGTCGGACGAGTTGACCGACGCGGTCTTGTCGCCGTCCAAGGTCCATACGGATGACACGCTCGATGTCGACCTTGCGAAACAGGCCTTGTCGGAAGAGGCTGCAAGTCAGCCAGCCGAACAAGTGGAGTTGAATCGCGCTGCGTCGCAGCAGCATGCTGCCAAAACTCAGCTGGGCCAGTCGCGAAGCTGGATGGCGGCGGGGCGGAGCGGATTCGCGGTGGCGGGCACGGCTGCCGCATTGATGCTCTTGGGTGTGATTTGGTTTCGACTTTCGCGGGACGCGAACACGCCAATCCCAACGGATCCATCTGGGTCAGACGTACAAGCATTCGATAGCACTGGCCCATCCACTTCGCAAAGTGGCGTGCTCCCTGGGTTGGCGAAAGATAAACCTGCTGACAGCGGTCCAGCCGATCTAGCGGAGGTCGTTGCATTGCTTGATTCAGATCCGGAATTGGCCGGAAAGGCTTTTGCGGAGTTGATCTCCATGGACGCTTCCGTGGGTCGACTGGAGCAAAGCATCCATCAAACACACTCCGGACCGGTGGAGCGTTTGATCGGTTTTTCGGCAAAGGATCAAGCGTTGGGAGTCCTAACGAGCGGCTATGACCGCTTCGCAAGAGTCAGTCTGCTTTCAAGGTTCCAATCAGAGAGACTGCTGGGTTGGGAATCGCGTCTTCAAGTTGCCGTTCCGTTTAAGTCCTTCACGCGACCGATTACGAACCGAGATTGCGTCGCGGTGAGCGCTGACAGCCGTTGGGCCGCGATCGCGGTCGACGAGGAGCTTTGGGTCTGGAACCTTCAAACAGCTTTCCATGATCGCCAGGAAGAGCTGGTTCCCACCGTGCGGCATTCGCTGCCGGGGCCAGCCCTCTGCATCGCATTCTGCCCGGATGAAGAACAGGGCATGGTGATTGGACTTGAAACCCAGTTGATCGCACTCCGAGAGTTTGAAGAGCAGTCGGAAGCTTATTCATGGGGAACGCAGATCGCTCAGTTTCCAAGCACGGTTCGATTCTCGGAATCAGGCACGGTCTTGTACGTCAAGGACGATTTAGGTGGGGTCGTCGCGTTTGAGTGGTCGCAAGTCTTGACGGGGAAGATGGAACAGAGCGCACTTGAACCAAGCGACACGGGGATCGATGACTGCGAAGTGTTTAGCGTGAGTGGTGAGAACGTGTTCGTGGGACATACGTCGGGAACGATCAGCGTGCAGAAGTTCGAAAGCGACGCGTCTGTCTTCAAGCAAACGTCCGTGGATGAAGTGTTCGCTGATTCAGCCGTGACCACACTAGCATTGTCGGGGGAACACGAGATGGTGTTGGCGGGTTCGCTCGCTGGCTCGATCTCGTTGAAGGTGGGCGAAGCGGTTTCGTCCATCCCGGAAGTAGGTAACGGCCCCATAAGGACCCTGGCCATTGCACCGGAGGGCGACTGGTGTCTGGCCGGTGACAATCGGTCGGTTGGTGTCTTTCAATCCAAGAACCCGACACGCCATCATGCGTGGATCGACACCGGTGGTCGCAAGGTCGAAAGCTTGTTGCTAAGCCCCGAGTTCAATCGATTGGTGGTCGGCTGTGGCGATGGAGTGCTTTTGGAGTTTCCTTGGGATATCTGTCGCCTGCGTGCGCTGTCACGTCCCCACTTGGATGAGCCTGCACCTGAGCAAAAACCAACCTTGGATGGCGGCATTGCGGGCATGGCAATGCCGCCAACATAAGCGCACTCGTAAGCAACCGTCACGCGCAGCCTAAGAACTCACAGCCTAGAGTTGATGGTCTCGAGGACCATGAGATTTGCAACGACGAATCCCTTCGTGAATTTGACCCTCCCACGCGCAGCGAAGGGAGGGTCGAAATCGAGCCTCAAGCGAGATTTCGGGGAGGGCACGGGTTTGATTTTTGTGAACGCGATTGTTTTCATGCGACATGCCCTCCCCGGCCACGCTGACGCGGGCCGACCCTCCCGCGACACGCCGCGGGAGGGTGACATGGGTTGCCGGCACGTTTCTAAGTCGGCAACTAGCGAGAAGTGGCTCAATTAGTGGGTTTTGGACCTAGCTCGTTGATCTTGACTCCCCGCCCGACTTTACTCTGTCCCCAGGGGGTGGTGATGCCTCCGATCCGAGCTTCCGTGATTCCGAGGTGATTCCGTTGTCCGCACGCGCCCCGCGACGTCAACCGCCACGTTCGAAAGCCAACTCGCGCAAACGCCGCTCGCGACGAACAGCCTCACTGCGATATGAGACGCTGGAAGCCCGTCGGCTGCTTGCAAGCGATGTCAACATCAGCCCGTTCAATGATCCGGGCACATACTCTTTAGTCACCACCGGCGGCGTGTCCCGGTTCACACCGGTCGCAGCGCTGGTCGAGATCGGTGAAGACGTCATTGAAGCCGAATTGAATGCGGGCAATCAAGTCATCGTGGAGACGACGAATGCCGCGTTTTCTGAGGAGGGTTCGATCACTGTGGTTGACTTGATTGAGAAGACCGGCGGCGCCAACACGTCACTGACCCTTGTCGCAAGTGGATCGATCACGCTGTCCACGGCATCGATCCAAGCGTCAAGTGGGCAATTGGACGTCACGCTGCATTCCGACAGCGATTCCGTCGATGGAGGGGACGTATCCGTCTTTGGATCCACCATCGAGACGAATGGTGGCGACTTGATTATCGGCGGCGGAGCGGACCCGGCGTTGAATCCGGCGATTGGCTCGGGTCTGCGCGAAGAAGGAGTTGTGATCCTTGGGAACCTTGACTCCTCGGGTGGCAACATCTCAATTCGCGGAGAGGGCGCGGCGACCGGGGGCATGGGGGTGTCATTAAGCAATGCGACGATCAACGGCGGAAACGCTGGCGCGATCACCATCATTGGGACCGGTGGTGGTGGTGTCGATCAGCAAGTGGGCGTCTCGAGTGATGAATCGTCGATCACCAGCAACGATGGTGGCATCGTGATCGAAGGTTCGTCTGCCGCAAGCGGGGACGAAAATGTGGGTGTGCTCCTACTCTCCTCGACCCTTGAAGACACGGGAACCGGGGACATCAACATCACGGGAACTTCCCCTGATGCATCAACCGATGCCATTCGACTCATCGGTGATCAACTCTCGTTCGTCACGGGCGGAGAAGCCTTGTTCATTGCCAACACGGGATCATTCTCGCCAAACGGTGTGGACTTGCGTGCTGCATCGACGGACGTTCAGGGTGCACTGAGCCCGGGAGGCGACTTGACCACGGACGTTTTCTTCGAGAATGCGATTGCCCTCCTGTTGCCCACTGTTCTCCGGATGCAACTCAACGGAGATGTTCCCGGCACCGAGCATGATCAGCTCTCTGTCGAGTTTCTCGAAGTCGACCAAGCGACCTTGGAATTGAGCGGGTCGATCTCATCCAATCCCGGGCAAACCATCACGCTGGTCGACATTGTGGCTGGTGATACGGACTCCCTTGTGAGTCCGTTCATTGGTTTGCCGCAGGGATCGACCATCCCGCTGAACGGTCTGAGCTTTGAACTGGACTACTTTGGCGGCGATGGGAACGACATCGTGCTGACGCAAGTGGCTGGATCGTCCGGTCCCCAGGTGGTCGACGCTACCAGTGGCGACGACGACATTCTGGTGCGTGTGATCGATGGCTCACCCAATGATGTGGAAGTGCTCGTCAACGGTGTGGTCGACCGGACGTTTGCGCTGAGCACAACGACCTCACTGACCGTCAATGGGCTTGATGGCAGTGATTCGCTGACGGTCGATTACTCCTTCGGAGATCCGGTTCCCAGTGAAGGCACTTTCTTCAATGGTGGCGATCCATCCAACTCTCCCGGCGACGCAATGACGCTCGTGGGAGGTTCGGTGCAACGCGTGATCCACACGTTTTTCAATGAATCGGATGGGGAGATCGACATTGATGGCTCTTTAATCACCTACATGGGTCTGGAGCCGATCGTGGATAGCCTCAATGCCGTCGACCGAGAGTTTGATTATCAGGGCGGCGCAGAAACGATCACATTGAGCGATGCGGCCACCGCGGGTTCGCTCTTGATCGATTCGACACTGGGGGAATCGGTCGCGTTTACGAACCCGTCAGGTTCACTGACCGTTTTCACGGGTGACGGCGTGGATACCGTCAACGTGCCCAATCTTGACAGCGGCTTCAGCGCGTCTTTGATCTTCGACGGTGATATCGACGACGGTGATTCCATCACCATCGGCGATGTGACGCTGGACACCGCTGGGAATGGACGTGGTCTGGAAATCGCGGAGTTCGAATCCATCACGCTCGATGGCACGACCGTCTCGAACAACCTGGCATCCGGCGCGGGAGGCGGCATCCTTCTTGAGAACTCGTTTCAGCCCAGTGTGGCGGTCCTCAGCGGGGTGACCGTCGACCAAAATACGGCATCAGGCGGATTCAACAGCCGCGGAGGCGGGATCTTTGCGTTTGGAACCGATCTGACGATCGATTCTGGCTCGGTCATCAGCAGGAATACGGCGGCTGGCTTTGGTGGCGGGATTTTTGTGGAGAACGGGAGCCTGACCGTCGACGCCACGTCCATTGCATCCAATACGAGCAGCGAAAGTGGGGGCGGCGCGTATGTCGAGGATTCGTCGCTCGCAATCACGAACAGTTCCGTCAGTGGAAACCGTGCCGATGGCAGCGACAGCGGAGGTGGAGGCGTCTATGTGCTTGGAAACGCGATGGAGACTTTCCAGGTCAGCAGCACCCAGTTTGTGTCCAACCTGTCCAATTCGGGCGGTGGTGGCCTGGAGATCCGAGACACCCCCGGTTCAATCGACAGCGTTCAGTTCGATACCAATCGGGTTTTGGGCGGAGTACTGTCCAACGAGGGCGGAGGCGGCGCGGTATTTGTCTATTCATCGGCCTCATTGGCGCCGTTGGTCACGTTGGATGATGTGAGCTTCACGGGGAACGAGGCGGTTGCTGGTGGTGGCTTGGCGGCGGTCAACGCTAACCTCGCGATCACCAACGGACTCTTTGATCAAAACGTGGCGACAAATGGCGGTCGTGGTGGCGCGATCGGCGCGAGATCGGATTCCAGTTTTGGGAGTGGCATCTCACTGGTGGAATCGACCATCCAAAACAACCGTGCCGAAGGAGATGGTGGCGGGATCGGCGTATCGGACGTGAACCTGGCCCTTCAAGACTCGTTGGTGATCGGCAACGGCGCGGGAACCACGAATCCCGTTCCCATCTTGGGGCGAGCCGGTGGTATCGGCATCCAAGGAATCGTGGCTGCCCCAACGCTGACCTTGGATCGTGTCACCGTCGCCAGCAACACGGCAACCGGCGATGGTGGTGGCATCGGCGTGATCGATTCTGGCATTGATTTCACAAACGTCACCATCACCGACAACACAGCCGACGACAATGGCGGTGGCATCTTTTACTCGAATGCCAACTCCGCGACCTCGAATCGTGTGGCCTTCTCGACGTTTGCTGACAATGGCACTCCATTGTTCCCCAACAACATTTTTGCCAGTGGCGAATCGATCGACATGCTGGCGAACTTGTTCACCGATGGCGTTGGCTTCTACGTGGGTGGATTCACATTCAACTCACTGGGTTACAACATTTCGAACGAAGCACGCCCTGGTCTGACGGATCCGACGGACCAAACGGAGATCACCCTGCCTCTGCTACCGTTGGGAGATTTTGGAGGCCTCATTCCCACACGTCCGGTCGATGATAGGACGGCGATCGATCTGGTCCCTGCGGCGCTTTCCCCCGCCTTGGATGCTCGCGGTGTGCCTCGAACCGGCGCGAGTTCGGATCTGGCTGACGTGGGCGCGGTGGAGTCGTTCAGCGTTGATGATGGCTTTCTTGCGACGGTAGGTGAGGAGAGTGGAGCGGGCAGCACACCGATCAGTCTGGACCGTATCGTCCCATTTGACGTGACGCTGTCGCACCCTGGTTTCGACGACGACACACTTTTCTCCCCGGCTCAAACCTTCGACTTCTTGGCCGACACATCTGACTCAGTGGATTTTGTTTTTTCGATCGTGGATGACGAGATCGTCGAGCCGGATGAGCATCGGACCGTCAACTACACGTCCGATCGTGGCCCTGTCTTTGGTCCCTTTGATCTGGTCACCGTTCAGGACGTTGATCTTTCAACCATCACCGTTTCCGATCCCATCGTCGATGAGGGCGATGGCTCAGTCGAGCTCACGATCACCTCCAGCAATGCAGTCGATTCGGGTTTCACGGTCGACTACCGGACGTTCAGCGTGACCGCTCTGGCACCAGCTGATTACATCAGTGAGTTTTCTTCGCTCACGTTTGTCGGCACGGCCGGTGAGTCCCAGTTACTGAGCATCACCCTCACCGATGACGCCGTCGCCGAAAGCGATGAAACGTTCCGGGTCGATACCGAGGGCGCCTCAGGGCCAACGGTCGACGACTCCGACCGTTTCGTCTTGATTGATTCGGGGGTCGTGACGATTCTTGATGATGATGGTGACTCGGGCCCGATGGTGTCGGATGGCGTGCTGGCGGTGGCGGAAGACGACCTCGACGGCGAGACACTGGACCTGAACCCGTTGATCAATGACGGAAGCGGTCCCTTCACATTCACCCTGAGCGGAGTCAACGGGGGCGCGGTTCGCGGTTTCGCTTCGATCGACGCGAACGGCATCTTGACCTACACGCCCGACCCGAACGAAAACGGGTTGGACACGATTGCGTTCACGGTTGAGGACGCGAATAGCTTGACCGACTCAGGCGTTGTGGATGTTGCGATCAGCGCCGTCAATGACGAACCGGTTGCGGACGATGACTCCGCAGTGATCAACATCAGTCTCAACACAAGCGTTGTCGTTGACGTGCTTGCCAACGACACGGACGTTGACGGGGATACCCTCATGGTCGTGGCCGTTTCGGATCCGACGGGTGGTACCGTCGTGATCCAGGGGGACGAAGTGCTCTACACGCCGGATGCGGCCACGCGAGGGTTCGACACATTCACTTATACGATCTCCGATGGAACTGTTGCCGACACCGCCGTGGTCACCATCGACGTCACCGCGAGCGCGAGCTTTCTCACGCTGACCACTGGAGCCGGCGACGGCGAGGTGACTCTGCTCGTGGACCCGTTCGGAAATTTTGGAGAGGGAGCGATCTTTGATCCCGCCGGACCGGCTGAACCAGGGCCCGCGGTTTTTGATTCTTTTGTCGGTGTTCGCGTTGGGACAACGGGCCCTCGCCAGCGTCCCGAGAGCGACAACGCGTCCGCGACGAATTTCAGTGGCGACTCCAATGAGGTTGTCAGTGAGTTCACGGTTTTGGGGCTCGAGGTGTCGCTCATTCAGACACTTTCGCCGACGCTTAACACGGATCAAGAGAGGATTGGCGGGACGCTCACCCAAGCATTCAGCTTCCGCAATCCCACCGGCGACCCGATCACGATCGATCTGGCGCGCTACCTGGATGCGGACCTTGACTTTGATGACTCGATTCTTGACGTGGGTGGGCTCGACCAAAGTTCAGGTGAGTTGACGCTCTTCACCACCGAGCCGGGTGCGACTGGACTCGGCGATCGAACTTTTGTTGGTATCCGCGACAGCGGTGGTGCCGCACCGGCCATAGGTCGATACGACGTGCAAGAGTTCTCATCGCTGCGGTCGGAAATCTTGAGTGGAGTTCCTTTTGGCGACATGGTCCTCGGTGATCTCAACAATGACGGCTTGATTGATGAAACACAGGCATACGATGTCGAACTCGCGTTGCGACGACTGCTGACGATTCAGCCTGGGGAGTCGGAAGTCTATTCAACGGAGACGCTGTTTGGTGGTCGACCGGCGACCGCCAGTCTGGGCGGCCACGTTTATTGCGACGTCAACGGAAACAACACAGAAGAGCCAGGCGAAGAGGTTGCCAACGCATTTGTGTTTGCCGATCTGAATCGCAATGGGATTGCCGATGCGGATGAGCCGTCGGTGCTCACGGATTCGATGGGTGACTACCAGTTTGATGATTTGCCGGTCGGCATCGTCGACATCCTCCTCCGCGTGCCCGACGGATGTGCCGGCGTTCCAGAAACCTTTTCGGTTGTTGAAACGCCAACGATCCTTGGGGACATCCCCCGGGACTTGTTGGTCACGGACGTGGATGGCGACGGCGACAACGACGTGGTCGCGGTGGGGGATCGTGATGCGCGTTTCTACGTGACGCCCCAGGGTGCAACCACGCTCTCGACCGGTTCGCGTGATGTTGGTGATCGACCCCAAGCCGTCGATGCTTGGCGCGCGAGTGGCTCAAGTGCTCCCGCTTCCATCGCGGTCGCGTCTGTTGGACTTGGGGGTGGAACGGGAGACGTCCGCGTCTTGGTTGGTGACCAGGAAACGGTGATCGGTGACTTGGGAGACGGCCCGATCGATGTTGTGATCGATGATTTCAACCAAGACGGGCTTGCCGACATCGTCACCGCAGCGTTCCGAAGCGATGAATTCCGGATCGCTTTTGGTAGCGGGCAGCCGACGGTGCCATTTCTTGACAGCGTCCAACTCGCCGCCACGGAAGAAATGGCGTTCCGCGTGATCACCGGCTTCTTCAACAGTGACGGCGAACTCGATCTCGCTCTTGGCAGCTTTGGCTATACCGGCACGGGACAGGTCGATCTCTTGTTCGGAAATGGCGATGGTACTTTTGAGCAGGGGCCCTCGTTCACAACGGATGGTCACCTGTACGACCTTGCTGCCGTGACATCGAGCCAGGGAGGGGATTTATTGATCGTCCTTTCGGGCACTCCCAGTCGCGAAGGTTCCGATGCGGAAGGCCAGTTGGACGTCTTTGACTTTCGCTTGGATGATTCGGGTGGTTCCCTCTCGTCGTCTCATTCTTCCAGTCTTTGGGGCGGCAAGCTTCGAGCCGGGAACGTCAACGACGATGGCCACACCGATCTCGCGATCATCCGTGGAGGCTCCGAGGGCATCGAGTTGTTACTGGGAGACGGGCAGGGTGGCTTCTCGCTGGTCCGATTTGCCAACGAATCCGAGAACGTGGTCGACGCCGTGTTCGGGGATTTGGATAACAGCGGACGGGATTCGCTCCTTTTGGCGCGCACCATGGACCCACCTTCGGACGACAACCCCAATGCATCGTCCAACCCTACGCGATTGCTGCGTCTGGAATTGGATCGGAAACAAGCGACCTTAAGCGCCGACATGCCCTCCCCGGAGTCGTTGAACTTTCAACCTTCCACTCGTTTGGCTCGTTTGGATGTCAACGGGGATGAACAAATCACGGCGCTGGATGCCTTGACCATCATCAACGGGCTCAGTGGGGACGTGACACGAGTCAACGCGGAGCCAATTCCCGACGGAGGCCTCCTCTTGACCATGCGCGATACGAGGGATGTCAACGGTGACGGGCGTGTTAGCGGACTGGATGCGCTGCTGGTGATCAATCACCTCAATGACATCAATCACCGTCCATCGGCAAAGAAGCGCGAGCAAGCCTTGGACCTTCTAATGTCCGGCCCGGCTCAACTGTTCTGACAGGTCGCGCGAAGGCACGAACGGCACGGAAGACCCCGAGCACGGCGACAGTCGCCGCGTTCACCGAACGCGGTTCCTCCAGCACCATGCCGGTCCCCCAGCATCATGCACGTCAACGCAAGAAGTTAACCTGAACCAGCGCTTCGTAGTCAAACTGCGCGTCAAAACCGTCTCGAAGCGGGATGGAGATCGCCGGCGTCACCACAATATCGCTTTGCTTTCCGAAGATCAGGTGGGACCCGAACGTCGCGTTGACGATGCGAAAGTCCGGCTGCAGGTTCGTGTACGTGAAGTTGCCGGTTTGCACGAGGTCGGATTCCTCCAGGGACGCGCTGTAGTGCAGTTCCGCGTTGGCGATTGCCGTCCTTAACCCACAGGTTTGCTCGTTTTCATAGAAGATTCGGTGCAGTGAAACATCCCAATGAAGGAAGGTTGAGTCTTGGAACTCGCCAATCTCGACCAGATTGCCGGTGACCGGATCGCTGAGGTTGGAGTTGACGAGGACCGGATCGGCTCCGGCAGGGATATCAAGCTGCAAGAAACTCTGCAGGGTTGTTTTCCCACGACGAACCAACGCCGCGGTGAAGGGTTGTACGAGGACCGTGCGGTTGCGGATCTGGATGTAGTCCACACCTTGAGCCGTGATCTCCGTGTCATCAGCCGTTGGTAGACCGACGCCCAATCCAGCACTCCAGAGGCAATTCCGATCACGCAGCAAGATGAGCTTTCCAATCAGGGAGATGTTACCCAGTTCAGGGTCGCGATCTTCCCTTTGGTCCAAGTTCTGACGGCTGGCATAGGTGCCAGCCAGAGGAACGCGGCCTTCGATGGAAAACAGTTCGTCGACGAGGATGTGCTCGGCGCCGAAAATGTACCGACTCACATCGCCCAGTCCGCCGTAGGCATCGTTGAAGAAGCTGTAGTTGAAGAAAACACGACTGCGAACTTCCGGGCTGAAGTTCTCTGAGATCTTAACGCGGCGCACGCTCACGCCGGGGCTGGGAACCGGCACGAAAGCACGACCATCATCAGTCGGGCCCAAGTTCTGTTCGAACTGATAGACGAAGTACCACGTGTCTCCGTCCGCAAAAATGCCGTCTTGAGCGGTCGTGTCCGTCTGATTGTTGGTGTAGAACGCCTGTCCGTTGACGTAGGAAATCCCGGGGCCGGTTGGCAGCGACGCATCGGTCGGCGGCAGTGGTTCTGAGAGATCGAACGTGTCGATGTTGCCATCACCGCTTCCATCGCTTCCAGCACCGAAGGCGATCAGATCGGGGTTGATGCCACCGGTCGGTATCAGATCGAACGTCGGTACGGCGCCCGTTACCACCGCATAGCCATCGAAAAGGAACGGGATCGTGGTGCGGACCTGAGCGAGACCGCCACCAGCGAAGTCGCCGATCACGGTGGGTGCACTGGTAAACGAGGCGCGGCTGCTAGCAAAGTCCGACTGAAAGTCGGATGCGCTCACGTTGTCAAAATTCGCGTCAGCGCTTTGATTCAGTGGGGAGGTTGATTGAGGAGCAACCGGCTCCGCGGCGGTCATCTCATCAGGTGGATCTGCTTGCGGTGCGTTGGATGGCTGCGGGGCTGAGGGCGTGGGTTGACCGAGTGGGGGCGATGCGGGTCGTGTCGATGGGACCGCGGGAGGCGCGATCGGATGCGACGGTTGGGATTCCACAACGGGCGGGCAGTACAAATTACGAATCCAGATGCGATCCGTGGCAACCGCGCGTTGAATTGGAACCATGCCACTGGTAATCATGCTGGCAAAGGCCAGCTTCAGGGCGTTTCGTGATGCGCGATGCTTGGCGTAACCACCGCGCCGTTTCCGCCTAAGCAACACGTCATTTCCCCTACAAAATGCAACACAAAGCCATGTGAGGACTGATCCAGCCCTGTTCATACAACCCGTGTGATCGGACTAACCGGTCCTTGTCGTCGAGGAAATGTGGGTTGAATCGTTTCAGATTACCCAGCTTGTGATCGTCAATCAGTTGCTTCCAGGCTGCGACGGGATCCGACGCGGCGTGCTGCTGGAGAGAGTTTCCAAGGCGGGCTCCATGACGGCGGTCTGGGTCAGTGGAATGGCGAGCCGATTGATCAACTCGATGGGGCTTGCGGTGGGATGCTGAGCCAAACCTTCGGCCGTCGACTCTGCGACCACCGTTTCACGTACGTAACGTACCGTTTCGGCCAAACTGACTTGACGGTCGCCGTCCAGATCCGCCTCACCGGAGAGTGCTTTCAATAGTCTGTTCGTAAAACGTCCCAGTCCCGCTTCGGCAACTTCGGCTGCCTCCTCTTGGCCCTCGCTGGCGCTCAGGGTCAACACCCTGTCCTGCTCCAGCACCCGCACGATCGCACGCAAATCGTCGCCCCGAAGATCCGCTTGGATCGCCCCGCTGTGGCAGGCGTCCAGAATCAAGATCTTGCGACAGGGCAAATCGCCAAACACCGCGAGATCGTCCATCGCAAGACAATCCTGGTACTGATCGTTCATCAAGTCACGCAACCGTGCGTCGGCAGGAACGAAGTACCATCGCCCGGTGAGGCGGTCCCTCAGGCCGTGTCCAACCAAAAACATGACAACCAGGTCATCCGGCCCCACCGACGACGCCAGCCGATCGCGTAGTTCCTGGGTGTAGATGCGCCACAGTGGCCGCGTTGCTTGATCGTCCAACAATTGATCTGTCGAGACGCGATAAAGCCCTGAGGCGCGTTCACGTAGCAAATCACAGAAGTGTGTGACGGATCGCGCCGAGAAGTCGGGTGAAACGATGTTGCGATCTTGGTAGTCACTGATACCCATCGCGATGACATGCATGGCAGGGCGTCGTCCGCGAGGACGAAGATCAGGAAGCGACACACGTTCAATTGAGAGGGTTTCGCGTGTGAACGCACCCGTATCCGACAACGCGATGACCTCGGCCTGCATGTTCCAAGATCGGGGCAAATCGAATTGCCACTGATATCGTTCATGCGCGGCATCATGCAATGTCTTCACCCTTCGCGCTGGTATCCCATCCAAATAGGCGCTGACCGACTTCAGCTTGGTTCCATTGGGAGGTTCGATGTTCACAATGAGGGTCAACGAATCGCCCGAAATCTTGACACCTGGGCTGGGTGATTCGATTCGGATCTTTGGCAGCGATTGAATCTGGGCGCTCACGGCGGATTGTCCAGGCGGTGCGTCTCGACCCGAGAGCCTCTCACGCATCGCGTCTCGCAGATTGCCGCGCCTCAGCAGGTCACGCATGACGGCCGGCTTCTCCAAAGCCTGCCGGAAGTGATCTGCCGTGTAGAAATCGACATCTTGCTCCAGGCCGTTGTTGACCTGCCATCCGAAACGCCGATGCCCGTTGAGTGAGGCATCATAGAGACCACTCGGTGTCCAGAACGCCCACTCACGTTCTCGGTCGATCATCAGCGACGCCAGCGGATACCAAGCCGGAATCATCTGAAAGGGTGCGATCGGGGCTCCCTGCCTTTCAAAGCGAAAGAACACCTGCGTGTGCATCGGCACCCCTTCCAAAGCGTCGATCATCTGTTTCGCAACGGTCTTCTCAACGATCTCGTTGGCACTCGGTGCCCACGAAACGCTTTGCAAACGATCGCCGGCTCGTACACCGCGAAAATACAGGGGTCCGGCTGGATCGATGTCCCCCACGATCAGCATGTCGTTCGCATCGCCATCCGCGTCCTCGTCGTCAACAGATTCGAAGTTGGCTCCCCATCGATTCATGGAACGGCTCGCGGTCACACAACCAGCGGCATTCCAAATCATGACCAACGCGTCATCGCCTCCAGAGTAGAGGTAACGAGCGTCGACGGAGGATGAGGTTGTACGAACGGTCGCCTGATGACCGCGGTACTGGCGTAGAATCGAAAGCTCCCGCTTGGCTTGCGCGTCCTCGAGAGCCTGGAGCTCAGACGGAATCGCAAACAAGTAGACGTTGTTTTGCTTGTTCGCAGCGATCACCACCAGGTCGACCGCGTCATCGGTTCGCTCCTTTGCTAACGGAATACCTGCCGATGGCAGCGTACTCAAGGTCGTCGGCACGCCATCGTAGGCGGGATCCAGTGGCAAGGAACCGATGCGATCTTCATCCCGGTACATGTCATAGCGCAACCGGTCGTTGGCGGATGGGCGTAGCGTGTATCTGCGCGCAAGCCTTTGACTCGGAAGATAATCATCCGGCCTGTTGATCGCTTCCGCGTCCAAACGCGTTTCGCTCGCATCAAACGAATCCGTCAGTGTCGTGGTTCCGGCATCGCGTGAGATTGCGACGCGGTATCCAGTCGAAGATTTGCTACCGGCGACGCGAACAATGGGTTGAAGGGGGGCTCGGAGCGTCTGGATCGCATCCGCAACAAGAGTGAAATCGGAGGCGAGCGGGTGAACTTGTAATGAACTGCCGACGGCAAGGATGACCGAGGCGGTGACCGGGTCGAAGACGCCATCGGACGCGATCGCCGGCGTCACGATTCGGCTCACGATCGCGGGCGCATCGGATGACACGTCCACTAGGAGCACGGACGGAGTGGCATCGGCGTCCGGTTCCATTCCTGCCAAAAACCGTTGCCGGGATGGATCGAATCGAACGAACAGGGGTTTCCCTTCGGTCGGTACATCCTGGTACGTCCAATTGCCGTTCCGGGATTGCTTCCAAACTCGGATCACACGCATTGAGTGACACGCGGCGGCGATCGTTCTGCCGTCCGGTGCCGCCGTCAAGTCGCTCACCATCGCCGCGATTTCTCCGGGTAAGGTTTCAGTGGGCGAATTCAGGCGTAAGTTCCAAATGGGAAAAGGAACGGCGCCGCTTTGCATCCGCACGTGGTGGAGCGTCACAAGCCGATCGCGACACCATGCCAGCGGATGGAACCCACGGAAAAGCTGGAGTGCATCCGCACGTGATTGACCGAGGGCTTCGCGGTCGCTTGACTGAACGGGTGACGGTTGCCAAAGGCCGTTCGCTCGGTTCCTCGCCCAAAGAACGATCGCGCCATCGGTGTCGGAGGAAGCGAGTCGACTTCCATCCGGCGCGAAACGCAGGTCGCTGACCACCTGTCGGTGGGCAGAATCGTATTGGAAAAGTGTGGCGATGCGATCGCCGGAATCAGAATCGGCAAGCCAGATCTCACCGGTGCCGCCCATCGCACCGTAACCAGCGATCGCAACTTGGTTTTCGTGGAAACGAACCGATGACAGGGTGCCTCGCGGGCCACGCCAAACTTGCCAGCGTGCCGTCCGTCGATGCAGCCACTTCTGAGGCTCGCCGGGACGACGCATCCAAAGCTGCAGCGTCTTGTCATCGCCGACCGATGCCAAATGTTTGCCATCTTGTGAGAGTGCTAGTGACCGGATGGGACTGGAGTGCCCGGCGTAGTTCAGTTGAAGAATCGGACGCTGATCGCCGGGGGCTGCGTCCTCCAAACGGCCCGCGTTCGGATCGATGTCTTGCACAAAGTCCGTCTTTGATTCCATCTCGGTTTCGCTTGGCAGCTGATCTTCGCGCGGCAAAGCCCGAGCCGAACCGAATCCCTGAATTGTCTCCCCAGCTTCTCCCAGGATGACGCCGGGCAACGTGGCTTCACCCGGTAAACGGTGGCGCTCCATTGACTTCGGGACTTCGCCGCTGGCCTCTGACGGGACGGTGAAAATCCCGGGCAAGGCATTCTCAGGTGGCAACGCGGGCTCTTGGGCCTCCAGCGTGAACTGGGTCACGAAGACGACGCAGGCGACCTTGAAAACGCGCAACACGTCATGCCGCCATGGCGTTGCTCGTTGATTCTTGGTGGCACCTTGTTCTTGGTGGGCACGTTCACCACGGGGCCGATTCGCATCAGATTCGAACCACGCGATACGATTTTGATTCATGGGGATGCCGCAAAAGGCTTCGTGGCGATGAAAATGTGTCCGGTTGTGAACACGCAATGGCGATGTTTTGACTGAGTGGCTCTGCTAGTCTATCCGCTGGCGATCTGACGGAGCCGGATGATCCACGCTTAGGGACGGTTTGAGACCTGATCTGAAGAAGGCAGAGATGCGCAACGGCAGTCATAAATCGGCACGATCACACCGGCCACCACGATATGCGGGAGATGCGTGTCGAGTCCGAGGCTTACCGATGAGACCATGGCCTCTCATTATGATCGGCGTTCTTGGCAGCGCCCTCTCCTTATGGCCAGATGCGCATTTGGCCGGACAAGATCAGGTACTCTCAGGCGCGCTCCGGAACCTCTTTTCACCCTTGGCAGCCCCGAAGCGAAAGACGCTGGGATTGCTTCAAAGCAGTTTCCTAGAGCTCGGTAGCCGATCGGCTCCCTTGGAGGTTGCGATTGTCGTTGACGGGACGGATTCGATGGCCGATGAGCTGGCCCAGATTCGATCCTCAGCCGCTTCCATGATCGAGGGTCTCAAGCGACTGCGTGGTCAAGACAACGTTCGCGTCGCGATCGTGATCTATCGCGACATGGGGTCGCCCGGCGGCGAGGTTGAGGTTCCTCTCCCGCAGTTCACGGGAGCGTCGCAGGAGATCACGAGCGCCCTGGAGCAACTCAAGCCGCAAGATGGCGCTCCGTATTTCTATGAGTTGATGGATGTCGGCCTGCACACCGCCATCAATCGGCTGCCTTGGAGTGACAACCCAACGGTTTCGAAATGGATCATGCTTTTTGCTGATGCACCTCCCTATGAAGCCGCGAGCGCGGATGAAAATTTGCCCGAAGCGCGGCGCCGCTTTGCGAACGCATTGCTGGTCTCCAACGCGACATCCCGAGGCATTCAGATTCACAGCTTGCTGTGCAGCAGCACGGAGGCAACCAACACAGCCTATCAGCTGACCCTTCGCAAAACGCGTGCGGTCATGGACCAGCTTTCGACGCAAACGGGTGGGATGGTTTTGGACCTCTCCTATCCAATGATTCGCCAAGCATTTGTCGAGAAAGCGCGGCAACCAGACGTCGAATTCCAAGAAATCGCGCCGATATCACTGGCACGCAAGTCAGCGGAGGGTGTCTCCGGCGGCGCGACGGGAGACATTCGCTTGGCGATCTTGCCACACACCCTCATCGAGGAGATGGACTTTGACCCCTCACGCGACGAGACACAAATTGCAACGTCGCTCTATCTGAAGTTCCGTACGCTTGCCGGTGTCCGGTTGGTCAGTCCATTGGAAGTGGAACGTCAAGTGCGCCGCGTTCGTGCCGAGGGTCTGCAAGGTCCCGCGGCTTTGCGAGGACTGGCTGCGCGATTGCGAGTGGACTACACGATTTGGGGACGCGTTGACGAGAGTCCCTTCCAGGTCAAAACAGCTGTCTTGCGTCGACGGGACGGTGAACGAATCGTATTGGTCAGTCACGAAACGTCACCGGACGGTTTGGCAGCAGTTGTCTTGAACGCAGTGTCCCGCATGGATGACCAGGATGAGGCGATCGCAAGATTTGCTCGAGGGGTGATGCAGAAGCAGAGCGAGACTTTCTTTGAGGCTGAAATCGCCTCGGCTCCGAGCGTCGCCAAGTCCATTCGAACCGGGGTCGCGTCCTTGGAGAAAACGCTCGGCAGCGACATCGGTCAGCCTGCGTCGGTACGACTGCTGCGCCAGGGACGAGCTGCGCTGGAAAGGGCTCTTCAGGCGGAACCAGCCAATCCGCTTGCTAACTGGCTCCTGTCCAACGTGGCCTACAATCAAGCGATGGCGGCCTATCAAGAGGGGCAGAACGAGAAAGCCAAAAAACTCTTCCAGGAATCGCGTGCCGCACTTCGAACAGCCGTGGATCGATTACGGGACGTTGACTCCAAAGCATTGCAAGCGGAGATCCAAGCTGACTACACCCTCTTGGTTCGTCGCGACCCGCAGGGTGCAGCACGTTTGTACGAATCCATGACGCAATCAAGCATGCCTCGCGACACCCAACGCCGCGCTCATTGGATGCTGGTTGGTTTGTACGTCGGAGATTGGGGCGCTGGTCCGGAATTGGTCAACCGTGACAGGGCTCGCGAGCATGTTGTCACGATCCTGGAGAACTGGCCCGATGGAAGCGAAGCGGCCAAACTGAAGAAGTGGCTTCACTGGGATGAAACCAAACAAAAGTCCCGACATCATTACCTGCCGACGGTCAACGATTCCCTGATCCGCTTGGCCGGTTTGGGTGGGTAGTCGGTGGCATGCTTCGCGATCCGTCACGCGACTTTCAAGAACACGCGTTGCAGCGACCACGCAAAAGGATTTCGACCACCTCTCCCACCTTGCTGCTCTCCCGGAGACTCCCAGCGGTTAACTGGACGTTGTCGAGGCACGAGACGGTACCGCAAACGGTACACAGAAAATGCGGGTGGGAATCCGATGCATGTTCGCCGGGTCGAACTTCCTCAAAGCGATACACATGATCGCCCAATTCGGTTCGGCGTAGCAAACCAACCTCGGTCATGTCGTTCAGGTTTCGAAACGCCGTCGCCTTATCAATGCAGGCCTCGTTAAGCTGCTCGGCAACATCGGCATGGGACAGCGGAGAGGTGGCTTCACGCAAGAGCTTGAGCGTCGCAACGCGGGCTGCGGTCGCCCGCAATCCAGCAGCTCGAATGTCGTCTCGAATTGCCCGCGTGTTTTCGGAAGCTTCGCCCATCTCACTCAATTCGGAGAGAAAGTAGCCGACCTAATTCATGGCATTCGGATTGGGATCAAATGTGGTCCCCGTCCCACTGCCAAAATTTTATCGTCAAGTTTTTGCTTATGCAAACGGGTTGCGTTTGGGATCAGGTTCCTTTTCGATTTTTCAAGAACCGCCACCAGCACACCGACCCAGCAAACCGACGTCGGATAACGCATCTCGGCTGGGTCGTGACCCATCCCCTCTTGCTATTCTTCTCACGCGAATCGGCCGATCGCGTCCTTAAGCACTTGCAAGCGGGTTGCAACTGCAATACGCTCAATGCCGCATCTGGCCGACAGCCGGTTCTGCTGCCTGCCTGCGACAGCAATCCCAACGCCTGTGACTGACGATGAACTCATCCCGCTTGAAACAGTCGAAGTGGAATCACTGGAGATGTGGCAGTGAGAAGAAAAACCTTCATCATCCTTCATAGGGAAGCTAGAACATGAACGCTTCGGAATCGCCCCGAGAATATGACGTCGTTGTCATTGGTGCCGGAGCCGCCGGCATAGGAGTTTCCGTCACGCTCCGACACGCGGGCATCGACAACTTCGTCGTGCTCGATCGCGGCACCGTCGGTGCCTCGTTCACAGCTTGGCCCGCCGAGACGCGCTTTATAACGCCGTCCTTCCCGACCAACTCGATCGGGATGTTGGACCTGAACTCGATTGCGATCGGCGTTTCACCTGCCTTCAGCTTGGAAGTCGAGCATCCAACCGGCGAGGAGTACGCCGCGCACCTGAAGGGCGTGGCCAAGTTCTTCGAGATTCCCGTTCAGGAACAAACCGATGTCCTGAGAGTCTCAAAGGTTGGTGAGGATTTCCGTGTCGACACGCGTGACGAAACGCTTCGGGCCAAACATGTGATTTGGGCCGCCGGCGAATTCCAATACCCGCGTCTCAATGCGTTTAAGGGAAGCGAGCATTGTCGACACACCGCAACGGTCCCAAGTTACGCGGACTTGGAGGGCGATGAGTTTGTCATCATCGGCGGATACGAAAGCGGCGTCGACGCCGCGTACCATCTGTCGTACCGTGACATTCCCGTTCGACTGTTTGACTCAGGCTGTCCCTGGAAAGATGAAAGCTCAGACCCCAGTGTTGCCTTGTCGACGTACTCTCTGGAACGAACACGGGAAGCGTGGTTTGAGGAACATGTGGAGCTCTTTCCGCACACGCCCATTGCATCGGTCTCCAAGGTGGATGAGGGGTATGAAGTGTACGCTGTGGATGGGCGCTGGTTCCGAACGCCAACCCAACCGCTGCTTGCGGGTGGATTCGAGGGGAGTGTCAAGCTGGTCTCCGACCTTTTCGAGCAACGAGAGGATGGCTTCCCTTTGTTGAACGAACACGACGAATCGACCGTCGCACGGGGCTTGTTTCTTTGTGGTCCCGCGGTTCGCCATGACAATCATGTCTTTTGCTTCATCTACAAGTACCGCCAGCGGTTCGCGGTCGTCGCGAAAGCCATTGCAACCTCACTCGGTTTGCCAGCCGAGGAGCTCGAGCACTATCGCAAATGGGGAATGTATCTCGATGATTTGTCTTGTTGCGGAGAGGAGTGCGCATCATGTTGACCGATGATGTAAAGGTAGCCGTCGCCTCGGATGCAACGCGAGCGAGAATCGACAAGGCCCTCAGTATCGAATGGCTCGGTCAAACGGTCGCGAGCTTGTGCTGGATTGGCAGTGTGTTCACGTACGGGATCAGTTCCAGCGGAGATTGGCTGCAGCTATGCGCGGCGTCGGCTTGGTTCTTGGCCAATGTCGCGGCGATCATGACGGTCAAAGCGGATTGATATGTCGGTGGCTGTTGGAGCGAACGACCCCACTGGTGTTGCAAGTGATCCCATCGTGCACGCAGTGAGCCTTTTGAACCAACAGGTCTGGTGCTGGGGGCGCGACATCTTGCGACCCGAGGGCAACTGGCTTGTCGAAGTCGGCTTTGAGAGTCGCCAGCCGCCTCCCAACCGACAGGCGTGCTCCCGGGTCTACACACTGACGTTGCCCGGTGGCAGGTGTGTCGTCCTGCGCGGCTTCGGCGTCTTCTACGGAAACCGGGATCACGGTGGCGTCTTCTTGCCTCGCTTTGAGTTTCGGCCGAGGTACACCCCCTGCGCCGTCCTTGAGGACCCACCTTGGTCGAATGACGATCTTCCTCGCTTCAACCGACCCACTGCTTTGCAGCGGAACGCTTGCGTCACCTTGACACTCGATCTCATCGACTGGATTCGCGGGTACGAAGTCAATGTCTGCGAGCAACTGGGGATCGCCTATCGTCAATCGGTGTTGGCTCAATGGGATAGCGACAAGAACTCGATCACGCCCGCGGAAAGCTTTCCGTCAGCCTGGCGTGAGCTTTCAATCCAAGTCGCTGCCAATTTCGATGCCTACTCCCCATGGAGTGTTTCGTGAGCGATGACGAACTGATTCCCAAGAGCTATGCCCAATGGCGTCAGTGCATCGAAGTGCGCGCCAAACTGAAGCTCACCCCCAGCTACATCAACGAGCGTCTCTCAGAGCTCGAGGATGGCGAACACACTCGGACCCAGGAGTTCGCGAAGCTCTACGGAGCGTCCCAGCTGGAACAAACCATTCAGTGGTTTCGTCGCGCCTTGGAAGACCGCTGAAATCGGGCGAAAACCTTGCCAAGAGCCTCGTGGCTGTCGCCATGCCCCTTTCGACGGCGAGTTTTTGATGAAATGGAGGCGACGTTCGCGCCCCGTGCTGCAACCGTGTCGGTCCTCCGATTATCCTGTTCCTCGGGCGCGTGGTGTCTATTAGGCTCTGTTGCTTAACTGGCCCTGCCGCTTTGCGGCGATGCTGCCGGTGATGGCTTGAACCCGCCGCGAATGAGCCGATTGTGGCGGCCTGTTGTTCCCGCACGGGTGCTGGTTGGCTACGAGGAAGATGGGAGTTTTGAGTGACTAGTGAAGACGTAAAACGGGATTCGAGGATGATCCAGGGTCGTGAAGCAACGAAGAAGATTTTGCCGTTGACGGTTCCTCTTTGCTTCGCTGCCTTCGTCTTGCTGACCTCGGTTTGTCGCAGTGAGGATTGGCCGCAGATGCAAGGCGTTGGTCGCGACAACAAGTCCGCGGAGACCGGCTTGCTGGACACATGGCCCGATGACGGCCCAAAACTGGCTTGGACATTTGAAGATGCGGGTGTGGGATATTCCGGTCCCGCCGTTGTTGGTGACCGGATCTACTGCATGGGTGGTCGAGACGGTCGCGCGGAAGTGTTCGCGCTGGACGCAACCACTGGACAGTTGCTGTGGTCGCAACCCGTCAATGAGAAGGTCTTTGACTTCGAGGGAAATTCGTGGGGTGCCGGTCCTCGGGCCACGCCGACGGTTGCGGGTAGCATGATCTACGCTGTCGCGGGTGATGGAGCGATGGCGGCTTTGGATGTTGACGGGACCGTCAAATGGCGCGTCAACATGGTCGACGACCTGGGCGGCTCGATCAGCATCGTTGACGCGGGAGAGCCGGAAACCTATGGCTGGGGCTACTGCTGGGCACCCTTGGTGGATGAGGGCAAAGTGATCTGCGTTCCCGGTGGCAGTCAGGGAATGGTGGCCGCTCTCGACCCGGATACCGGAAGCGTTCTCTGGCGCAGCACGGGGTTGACCGAGGCAGCGACCTACTCGTCGCCCATCAAGGCAACGGTGGACGGCGTTGAGCAATACATTGTCATGACGCAAGCCGGCATGGCGGGCGTTTCAGCCACCGACGGTCAGCTCCTTTGGAATTATGAAAGGGAGCGCCCCTATCCGGATGTTGTCATCCCAACGCCGGTCTATCACGATCATCACGTGTACACCAGCGTCGGATCCGCCGGTTGCGACCTGGTCAAGTTGCTGTCACAAGATGATGGCTCATTTAGCGCCGAAGAAGTGTATTTCAGCCGGAACATGAAGAATGACCTCGGTGGATTCGTCTTACATGAGGGCTTCGTCTACGGGACTTCAGATCGTCGCGGCTGGGTATGCCAGGACTTTGAAACTGGCGATTTGGAGTGGTACAGCAAACGCGTCCGCGGATCGCTCGGCGAAGGATCCATCGCCTATGCGGATGGTCATCTGTTTCTCTATGCCGAGCGGGACGCGGAGGTCGCTTTGATCGCGGCATCGCCCGAGAGCTACGAGGAGAAGGGACGCTTCGAAGTTCCCAAGCGGTCTGAAATGATCGCGCCGAGTGGCAGGAATTGGACACACCCCGTGATCGCAGGCGGCAAGTTGTATCTGCGCGATCAAGAGCTGTTGTATTGTTACGAAATCAAGTGATTCGACTGGCGCGATGCGTGAGTTCGAGGCTTGACAGCTGTTCAAAGCGCGCGAACGAACGAGACTCGGAACACAGTCGACGGTTTATTCAATTGGGATCACCCACCATCAACCTGGAGTTTGGAACGTGAGAGGTTTTCGACGATTAGTGGTCATGGCAGGCTTGGTCTTTCTTTGCAGACCAACGATGGCTGCGGATTGGACGAATTGGCGTGGCCCAGAACGAAATGGCGTCTCGAGAGAGACCGGTCTGCCCGATGACGTCGAAGATGTCCTCTGGAAGAAAGACGATGTCAGTTGCCGCTCCACCCCGATTGTGATGAACGACAAGGTGTATGTCGTCAGCAAGATCGGTGAAGGAGCCGATGAGCAAGAACGCGTCGTCTGCATGGACGCGAAAACGGGCGACATCGTCTGGGAGCATCGTTTTGGCATCTTCTTCACCCCGATTGTCAGCGTGCGACTTGGCTGGACCGTGCCCTTCGGTGATTCGGAAACGGGAAACGTGTACGCGCACGGGACTCAAGGATTGCTGTATTGCTTTGATGGGGAAACCGGCGACGTCAAGTGGCAGAAATCTCTGACAGAAGAGTTTGGCCGCATCACCGGATACGGCGGTCGTGTGACAAGCCCGATCGTGGACGGCAACTTGGTCATCATCAGCATGATCAGTTCTAACTGGGGCGCGCACGGCGGCGGGGGCGTGCGGTTCCTGGCGTTTGATAAACACAGCGGCGAGATGGTTTGGTGGAGCTCGACGGGGATGCGTCCGTCGAATACCTACCGCTGTGTGCCGGTCGTCACGACCATCAACGGACAACGGATCTTGATCAGTGGCGGTGGCGACGGCAATTTGCACGCGTTCCAAGTCAACACGGGCAAAAAGCTCTGGAGTTTCGAATTTGGCAACGGGGCAATGAACCCTTCGCCCGTGGTTGATGGCACCCGTCTTTACGCCGCACACGGCGAGGAGATCCCAGGTCGCGCGACCGTTGGGCGTGTTGCTTGCCTAGAGATAGGGGGTGTCCAACCTGAGATTGTTTGGGAAACAGACGGGATCGAGTTCAAATATCCCTCACCGTTGTTGTTCGACGGCAAGTTGTTCTTGCCTGATCGCCAAGGGCGACTCTATTGCTTCGACACGACTTCCGGTGAACGCCTGTGGCGCGCTAAATTTGGTCGCAACTGCACGGGCTCTCCGGCGTACGGAGATGGGAAAATCTACCTCAGCTCCGTTCACGGGTATTTCCACATCCTGGACGCAAACAACAGTGGTCGGCGGGTTTCTCGCAAGCGTTTTCAACCCGCGGACCCCAAGTTTGATGTGGAGGTGCAAGGCTCCGCGGCGATCGCCAATGGCTGCGTCTTCTTTGGGACGACCGAAGAGTTTTACTGCCTGGGGACGTACAAGCAGGTGGACGTTGAGATCCCGCCCCAACCCAGTGCTCCCCCCGCGAATCCCAATGGCACGCCGGCTCAATTGCAGTTGGTTCCGGCGGAGGTTTCGCTCGTTGCCGGCGAAAGTGTCGACATCGGCGCGAAGCTTTTCGATGCCGATGGTCAGTTGATCAGGACAACTCCCGTCGAGTTGACGTTGGCTGCTATGAAGCCGGGTCCCGGACTTGGAGAAGGCGTGACGCTGCCAGTCTTGCAAGGCAAGATCAATGGCGCAACCTACACTGCGCCGGACATTCCAGGTGGTCAGAGCGGGACGCTGCTGGCAACGGTGGGTGAACTGCAAGCCAGCGTTCGTGTTCGGCAGGTACCGGCGCTTCCGTACACGGAGGACTTCGAGAGCACCGGGCCGGGTCTGATTCCCGGTGGATGGACCAACACGCAGCTTCGTTATGTCACCAGCAAGACCGACGATGGCAACACCGTATTGATGAAGACGGCAAGAATTGCGGTTCCCTTCTATCGTCAGTGGTATGGCTTCATTGGCACACCCGACATGGCGGGCTACACGATCTCAGCGGACGTCATGGGCGAGGAAGTCCGTGAAAATATGCCCAACATGGGCGTTACCGCTCATCGCTATATTCTGCAACTGGTGGGCAACGAACAGAAACTGCGGCTTTCCGCTTGGGACGCCGTGCCTCGGGTGGCGGAAGAGATCGATTTTGCTTGGGAGCCCAACAGCTGGTACCACCTGAAGCTGACCGTCGAGGTCGACGGTGACCAAGCTCAGGTGCTTGGTAAAGCTTGGAAGAAGACCGACGCCGAGCCCTCTGAATGGAACATCACTTTGTCCGACGACAATCCCAATCCTTCGGGATCCCCAGGGATCTATGGTTCGGCGCTCGGAATCCAACCGCCCAAAACAGGGACCCCCATCTATTACGACAATATCGTTGTCGAATAAACGATGGTCACCATCACATCGCACTCCCATTCACCTCATTCGTTGATGAACCCCATGCGTAACACATGCCGACGCACCCTGCTTGTCGCGATCACGTCGTTGGTCGCTCTTCCCTTCGTTTCCACCGCCGAAGCCCAAGATTCGCCTGATCTCCTGGATCTGCAGTCGAAAGACTGGCACATGTACGGCGGGCATCTCAAACGCAACTTTGCCAACCCATTGGCCAAGGGCCTACCGGAATCCTGGGATATCAGCGATGGAACCAACGTCGCCTTCTCGATTCAACTTGGTTCGCGGGCTTATGGTGGCCCCGTGGTCAGTGAGGGTCGGATCTTGGTGGGCACCAACAACGAATTCCCACGCGACGCTTCCATCACCGGCGACAAGGGAGTGATGATGTGCTTCAGCGATCAGGATGGAGCGTTCCTCTGGCAGATCGTCCATGACAAGCTGGCCGCTGGACGCGTGTGGGACTGGCCGCAGCAAGGCATCTGTTCGACGCCGTGCATCGAAGGGGATCGGTTCTATTACATCGGAAACCGCTGTGAAGCCATTTGCGCCGACATCAAGACGGGCGAGATCCATTGGAAGCTCGACATGATCGGCGAACTCAACGTGTTCCCACACAACATCGCGACCTGTTCCCCCATGATCGTAGGGGACACTCTCTTCCTCGTAACGAGCAACGGGGTTGATGCGGCTCACCTACGCGTGCCCTCGGAAGATGAACCAAGCTTCCTGGCACTCAACAAGAACGATGGCAGTGTCCTTTGGTCTAGCAATCTTCCGGGCCAGTCAGTCCGGAACATCATGCACGGCCAATGGTCGAATCCGACCTACGCGGAACCCGGCGGCAAGCCGCAGCTGATTTTCCCCGGCGGGGATGGATGGATCTACAGCTTCACGCCCGCGGGGGAGTTGCTCTGGAAGTTTGACTGCAACCCGAAGGATGCGGTTTACAAGCTGGGTGGTCGCGGCACCGCAAACGACTTTGTTGGCACTCCTGTCGTCTACGAAGACAAGCTTTACATCGCCGTCGGCCAGGATCCTGAACACGATACCGGTGTCGGCCACCTCTACTGTATCGATCTGACCAAGACGCCGACAAATGAGGACAAAGATCTTTCACCGACACGAGTGGTGGCACGCGAGCCAGAGCTGAAAGAAGAGCCAAATCCCGAGTCCGCGGAAGTGTGGCACTATGGCGGTCCTGTGACCGAAGATGAGCCCAGCCCGACTGATGAGACCTACTATTTTGGACGATCGATGTCGACTTGCGCCATCATGGATGATCTCCTTTACATCACGGAACTCGGGGGTCACGTTCATTGTCTGGATGCCAATACCGGCGAGCTGTATTGGACCGAGAACATGTTCTCCAATACCTGGTCATCGCCCTTGGTCGCTGATGGCAAGGTCTTCGTGGGCAACGATGACGGCATCATGTATGTGTTCGCACACGGCAAGGAGATGGAGCTACTCGCCGAGATCGAACATGAGGATGGTACGAAACTACGTACAACGCCCGTTGCCGCCAACGGACGCCTGTACTACATGAGTGAGAGCCCCACGAAGCTCTGGGTGATCGAGGACGGGGCGACCAGCGAGTAGCCTTGCCGCGAGGGCGAGCCAAGAGAGCGGTTACGATGTCACGCCATTGGTTATTCCTGGGATTATTGCTGACGCCAATTGTTGAAACCGTTGGGCACGAATTGCCCGACGATGTTATCGAACGTCGCGTGCAGATCAGCGTCAAGCCGGATCGTGTGTTGCTTGAGTATTCACTCACGATGAACGACACGACCCTTGCGGGGCAGCTCGCGAAACACGACCTGAAGCCCGCTGAGACGTCCTCGCAAAGGTGGGATCAGTTTCAGGAGCTTGCCTTGCAGTCGCTCCCAGCCACGATTGCTCTGACGGTTGATGGCCACGCGGTGCCGTGGGAACCGATCAGGTCAAGCTACTCTGGCTGGAGCCACCGGCAGCTGTCCTGCCTCTTTGCCGCGTACGTTCGATTGACGGCAAGGCCCACAAGGATTGTTGTCGCTGATCACAGCTTCCCGCAGAATCCGGGCGAATATCGCATCGCGATGAAAAGCCGATCGGGGGCAAAGATGGCGGATTCCACCGTTCCGGTCCTCGTCTCCGGCGCGCAAGCAGTCTCGCTGGAAGGACTGAAGCCGTCCGAGCGATTACGTGTATCACGAGCCGAAGCCGAGTTCTCTGTCGCCGAATCAACCCGCTCAACTTCGGACACACTCTTCCCGGATGAATTGACTCAATTCGTTCCCAGCGAGAAGAACCCCGTCTTCGCAGGGAGCGGTCAAGAAACCTGGGACCAAAAGATCCGCGAAAGAGGTTGTGTTCTGCGACATCAAGGGAAATGGCACCTTTGGTACACCGGATACCGTGGAGAGCGAGATGCCACCAAGCTGCTTGGGTATGCCAGCTCGCAGGATGGTTTGACGTGGGCAAGGCATGAAGAGAATCCCGTTTTTGATCAAGCCTGGAGCGAGGACGTTCACGTCGTGCATGATGGCGATGGGTTTCAGATGGTTGCGGAAGGTCGTGACGACATCCCGCACCGCTTGACGTCCCCAGACGGGATTCAATGGACGGACCACGGCCGCCTGGATGTTCGGCAAGTCGATGGGACACCAATCTCACCCGGTCCGTACGGAACCCCAACCTTGTGGGTGGAAGACGGAACATGGTTTCTGTTCTACGAACGCGGTGATCGCGGCGTGTGGTTGGCCAAGTCGACCGACCTCCAGGTGTGGGCGAACGTGCAAGACGCGCCCGTGATCGAACGCGGACCGGCAGAATACGATCGTCACGCGATCGCTCTCAACCAAGTGATACGCCATGAGGGGCGATACTATGGCGTTTACCATGCGAACGCTGACAAGAACCGAGAAGGTCCCTGGACCACCTGCCTGGCCGTTTCAGATGACCTGGTCCACTGGGAAAAGTATCCCGGCAATCCGCTGATCCGCACGAATGACTCGAGTGGTCAGTTCGTTCACGATGGTGAGCGTTACCGTCTTTACACGGCGCATCCGGATGTACGCGTGTATTTGTCCCCGGACGCGAAATCGGTTGAGTGAAGCTGATCTCATGGATCAAGGGCGCCGTCGGCGGACCGTGTCTGGGGTGCTGACACTGTCTTTGAAGGACTATGTCTTTGAAGGACTATGTCTTTGAAGTTGTGTGACCCTCTCTGGAGCAACCTGATGAGGAAACTGACATCCGTTTTGATCCTGCTGGGCATCTTCCACGAAGTTGCCGTCTCTGAAACGGTCAAGCTGCCGGTGACGCAGGACAATTCCATCGTGATGGTCGATGGTGAATGGTCCGACAATGCCGGCGCAAGCGGTCGTATTCGAATCAAGGGGAATCAGCACATCGTCGCGATGAGCTTCGACCTTGATGGCATTCGCGGGAAGAGCATCAAGAAAGCCGTACTGGTTTGCGAGGCCGGCGCTGAATCGATCGAGGCGGTCACGATATCCACCATCGCGACACCGTGGGACGAAATGAGGTCCACGGGGCTGACGGCCGGCGTCGACGGGGTTCCGGGTTGGGGCTATCCAGGAACGCGGTTTCCGGCGGTGCAAGGCGGCAATGCTTTCACCTTGGTGCACCAAACAAATTCAGAGCTCAAAGATGGCCGTTACCACTGGGATGTACCCGCCGACATGGTCCATGCTATGGCGACTGGTGTTGCCTTTGGGCTCGCCATTCATGAGCACAACGCCGACTATCAACGCAATCCAACGATCTACTCTCGTGAACAGTCGCGAAGGGAACCGTTCTTGCTTGTCGAGGCGGATGATCGACTCGATCTGGCCCCAATGCCTCCAACGGACTTGAAACTGGTTCGGATCGATGGCCAGTCGGCACAACTTATCCTGCGTGCGCCGGCACAGGGTTTCGCCTATGACGTTGTCGTCGATGGGGTGGCCCTCGCGCGACACAACATTCCCCTGGTGAATCGAGGAACCACGCAGGAGATTTGGCTCCGCGATTTGCCTGATCCCGTGACGCGCCCGGGAAGGCACACGGTGGAAGTCATCACCATCAACCGGTTTGGTGAACGTTCGAAGCCGGTGACGGTGCATGGGAATCTGTTCGAAACCGATCCACCCGACTTTCCTGATTTGCAAGTTTCGCCGCCCGCCGAGCACGTCGTTTCCGGGCTGGCGGTTATTCCCGTTACGGACAAATACGACATCGACGGTCAGCCCGTAGGTGACTTGCCCCAGGACTACCGCACGCACAACGCACTTTTTGACGGCCAGCGAGTTCGATTGACGGCGGCTGCTGGCGAAGTGGTCGGCTTCCAGTTGATTCTAAGAGGCACGGGGCACGTTGCCGTTGCATGCACACTTGCCCAACTCAACTGCCGATCAGACTTGTTCCGTGCGGTTTATGTTCCCGCGCAGGGGCGGCAGATTCCGGATCCCTTGGTACCGCTTCCGAAGACGATCGCTTTGCGTGCGAACCAAGACCAGGCCGTCTTTGTGGATCTGTATGTTCCGTTCGAGGCGAAGCCTGGCAAGCACAAAGGGCAGCTGACCGTTTCAGACGGCCGCGTTGTTCCCATCGAACTGACGGTCCTTCCCGTGGAGCTGCCGCGAAAGGCTTCATTTCTTTGTGAGATGAATGGCTATGGCCTTCCGGATCACGTGGATGATTACTACGCGTTGCAACAGGTCGCGTATGACCATCGCGTGCATGCGAACATTCTTCATTACTCACATCGCACGGCGGCTCCCGGGGCCCGCAAAAGCAATCTCGATATGCGTCTGCCGTCAGGCCAAAGGATGGACAACAGGCGATACGACAGTGTCGAACCCGGAGCCACGACAGCGCATTGGGATGATTTTGTGGCGGCGTTCGGACCGTTTCTCGACGGTTCGTGCTTTCGTGACGGCCACCGCGGCCCGATCCCGGCGCCTGGGTTCTACCTGACGTTTCACGAAAGTTGGCCACTGAATTGTCGCGCCTACTTCAACGGCAGTGCTGATCCTTATCAGGCGTTCGCGGACAGCCCGGTCTATTCCCAGACTTTCATCCAGGTGCTCGCCGATTTTGCTCGACTCGCTCAAACCAAGCGCTGGACCGAAACCGGGTTTCAGGTTTATCTCAACAACAAAGGTTCGCTGAAAGATCCTGAGAAATCGCCGTGGATCCTCGATGAACCGACCGCCTTCTGGGACTATCGCGCGCTTCAGTACTATGGAGAACTGACCGATCGCGGGCGGGAGCGTCGTGAGTCCGTTGGAATCAAGTATCGGGTTGACATTTCCCGCCCAGAGTTTTGTCGCGGCCAACTCGCCGGACGCGATGACCTTTGGGTGGTTTCTTCGTCCGCCTTTCAGAACTATCGTAGACTGGTTCAGGACCGGATTCGAAGGGATAAGCTGCAGGTTTGGGTCTACGGCACCGCGAATCATGTCCACGAGAGCAACCGACAGTTGGAGGCGTGGGCGCTGGACGCATGGAAGAACGGGGCGTCCGGTCTCGTGCCATGGCAGACGGTCGATAAGTCCGGAAGGGCACTTCGGCAAGCAGATCAGCTCGGGCTGTTCATCTATGACAGATCCGAAGACGGGAAGACCGTGGTGCGACACTCCGCCCGGCTGAAGGCGTTTCGCGAGGCACAGCAACTCATTGAACACCTACTCCTGGTCCAGAAGAAGAAGCGATGGTCATCGAGCCAGATGGCAGCCTTCATTGATCACTACGTTTCGTTGTCAGGTATCGTGCGACAACAAAACGTCGACGACGCAGGGACGGTCGAATTCAACCGACAGAAGCTCTTGCGAATCGCAAACCTCCGCATGGCAGCCACGGAACTGTTGCGTTGAGCCCCGCTTGTCCGAGTTGTCAGCGATTGTCCTGGGACTTTATCGCTTGACGAGTGCAAACGCGGGTTCCGTCGAGACTGGCGTGACGCTCACCGTTTGATCCGCCAGTAACCTTTCGTTTCCCTCAACGACCACCTTCATCCCGGCTTCCAGTTCGGAGCTTGAGACGGCGATACGGGTTGCATTTTCAAAGAGCACGCGCACGGCAACTTGCTCTGCCTTGGAACTCTCGCCGACGGCAAACACCACGGCCTGGCCGGACCGACGCACGAGGGCATCTTTCGGTACGGTCAGATAATGATCTTCACGGCCACTCGGAATCCAGGCGCGGACCGACATGCCCGGTGTCAGATCACCGGCTGGATTCGCAATGGTCGCGACGAAGGGTATCGTTCGCACCGCGGGGTTCACATCTGGAACGCGGCGTACGGTCAGTACATCCAACGGTTGTTCGGTGGCGGCTGATCGGACCGTCAGTCCTTGAGGTCGAATCTCTTGGCTTGAGAACCGTTCAGGCACTTCGAGCCACGCTTTGACGTCGCCTGTCGAGACCAAGGTCAACAGCGGCTCGCCCGATTGCACCCAATCCCCCACTTCAACGTGGCGCGATACGACCGTTGCGTCATAGGGCGCTTGGATCTCGGTATCCGACAAGCGGATCTGCAGGAGTTTGATCTCTTGGTCAATGCGATCGATGGTACGAAGCGCGGAGTCCGTTTCGGCACGGGCTGCATCGGCAGCTGCCTGGTAAGCATCAAATTCCTGGCGGCTAATCGCGTTGCGCGCTATCAGATTCTTTCCTCTAATCAGATCGGAATCGGCTTGCCTCGCCCTGGCCTTGTGTCGCGTCACTTCCGATTCGATGACGCTGCGCTCCGCCTGGGATGCCGCGATCTGGGCTCGAAGTCGTCGCTGATCGATCTTGGCAACGATCTCACCTGCCTGCACAAGGTCGCCTTCGCGAGCGTCCAGCATCTCCAGCCGGCCGTTTTCCAAGGCGGCAACGTCGCCGCGCGCGACGGCGCGGATGGTCCCCGTGACTGCCTGACGTTGCTGAATGCGTTCGTGCCTCACATCGGCAACACGAACGGACGTCTGGCCGATTGCCGGGAGTATCCCGACGAGCCAAAACGCCAGGGACGGTGCTAAGGGTCGGCTCATGGAAAGAAATCGCATCGTCTGTCTCCTCGTGAGTGGTTGGTTTCACAGGGATACCGGCGAGAGACGACGACCTTACAGGGGAAGCGACAAATGAGTGATGACTCGGTCCGGAGAGATGCCTGGCACGGACCCGAGCACAGCGTGCTCGGCGACTGTCGCCGTGTTCGCCGAACGCGGCCCGCCCTCGATAGAAACACCGTTTCCGGTGACGAATCCGCTTCTGGTACGCGGCGTTGGAGTCCAGGCTTCAGCCGCCTGCCGCCCCTCATACATCGGCGTCTGAAGGCCGCACTCCAACCAATGGCCGCATCGATGCTTAGGCATTTCTGCCTGCTCCGACCTTTTTTCCAGGTTGGCTGAAAGATCGCTTCATCCACGCGGTATTCCCCTGCGATTCAACCACCCTGCCACGGAAAAATGCCATGAACTTGATTCGCGGAGCTGTCCAGCAGCCCAAGACCGTCGCGGTCGTTGTCCTGCTATCCGTCATGTTGGCGAGCGTTGCGCTGCGGAGCGTGCCCATCCGGATGGCTCCCGAGGTGGACTCGGTCGTGATCTCCGTTGCGACCGCCTGGGAGAACGCTTCTGCGGAAGAGATTGAATCCGATGTCATCGAGCAGCAGGAAAAGTACCTGGGGGACGTGTCAGGCCTCGAATCGATGACGAGCATCGCCCGTTCCGGTCGTGGCCTCGTTCGATTGCAGTTCGCGATTGGCACCGACATCGATGCGGCGCTCGCGGAGGTCGATCAGAAACTCAGCGAGGTCCCTCGTTACCCCGATGACGTCGACGAGCCCGCGATTGAACCGGTCGATCCCGAGAGCGTCGATTACATCGCGTGGGTCGGGCTCTCATCAGACGACCCGGATTTTGACACGACGACGCTCTTTGATTTCATGGACCGCCGCATGCGACCCGTTTTTGAGCGGATTCCAGGCGTGTCGCAGGTGGGCATGTTGGGCGCGCGTGAATCGGAAACGCAGGTCATCGTGGACGCACATGAGTTGGCGATGCGTGGATTGACGTACCAAGATCTCATCGATGCACTTCAAGTGAACAACGCAAACTTCTCCGCAGGAAAACTGGCGGAGGGAAAGAACGATGTCCGCATTCGGGTATTGGGTCGCTTTGAAGATCCGACTTCGGTTGGCGATCTGGTGATTCGTCGTACGGAGGCGGGGCCCATCTATGTTCGCGATGTGGCACGCGTCGAGACGGGCTACAAGGAGTTGACGGAGTGGGTCCGAGCCCGCGGCAACTTGATGCCTTTCTTCAACTTCCAGCTGGCGTCGGGAGGCAACATGCTGGAAACGATGGACGACTTGAAGAGCGAGATTGCTCGTATGAATGGTCCTGGGGGCCTGCTCGAGCAACACGCTCGCACGTTGCGAGCCGAAGATCAACTTGCAAAGAATGCCAAGCTGGAGTTGGTGCAAACGTGGGATTCATCGACCTACGTGTTGCAGTCGCTTGACCTTGTGCAGTCGAACATCTTGGTGGGCGGCCTTTTGGCGACCTTCGTGTTGCTTGCTTTCCTTCGCAGCTTTCGCACCGTCGGCATCATCGCCATCGCGATTCCGCTGTCGGTCCTGGGAACCGTGGTCGTCCTGTTGGTGCTGGGACGCAGCGTCAACATCATTTCGCTCGCTGGAATGGCGTTCGCCGTCGGCATGGTGGTCGACAACGCGATCGTGGTTATCGAGAACATCTATCGGCACTTGCAGGCAGGGAAGTCACCACAGCGTGCCGCCTTTGACGGGACGCAGGAAGTCGCCGGCGCGGTCTTCGCATCAACCCTGACGACACTGATTGTGTTCTTGCCCATTCTGATGATCCAAGAAGCGGCGGGACAACTGTTTCGCGACATCGCGCTGGCCATCATGGCGGCGGTCGGGTTGAGCTTGGTCGTTTCACTGACCGTGATTCCCTCGGCGGCAAGTATCCTGCTCAAGCGATCGGCTCGACCTCGGGGGGAGCTGGACGAACTGCGTCAGAGTGGTGAATTGGTGGCGATGGCGCCGTCCAAGCCCGGACGCATCCGTCGGCGTGTGAACGCGGTCGTGCGTTTTGCCAAACGCATGACCGATCTGTCTGCCCTCATTGGAGCCATGGTGCGATTCTTGATCGGAGGTTGGAGCCGTCGCGTGGTCACCGTTGGCCTTTTTGTGACGGTCACCGTCGTGGGAATCTTCCTCCTGCTGCCGCCACTGGACTACCTGCCCAAAGGCAATCGCAATCTGGTTTTCAGCGTGATGGTGCCACCGCCGGG
>JBCCYK010000009.1:0-61001 GCA_039189905.1 Planctomycetota bacterium | reverse complement strand
CGGCGGTCTGCCGCCGGACTTACGCTTAGCCATCCTTGGCCCCGTGGTACTTCGGAGAGTGTGAGAACCTCCATTTTCCACGCGGGCCTTTTTTGTGGCTACATCAATTCGAAGGTGACGTCCAATCGCCTAAAGTGCAGCAGAATTACATTGACGATGCAATCTTGAAACCCGCGCAGGTCCCTTCAGAGTGGATAACTTCCGCGCGCACCCAAGATTTTCGGGCATCGCCACTGATGGCAAGTCGCTCTGCGAGCGTCCGATAGTTGGATGATTTGTTGCACACGCCACCGCGGCCACGATCGCCACTGGCTACACGGCAGCGATCCGGAACACGCATTGTCGCACCATGTGAGCTCAAATCGGAAGCGCGATTCATGTTAGGCCAAGTGGCTTAACAGGGGGTCTCACGAGAGCCGCGCTGAGAAAACAAGAGTCCGCAACTTGACGGACGCTACAAACCGAAGAAGCGGCGCTACGATTCATTAGTTTCGAGCACTGTAAACGCGATACGCGTCGGGATCCGCATCATCGGGAACCCATGCGGCTGCGTTGCGTTCGCGTTGTAGCTTCCAGGCCGCGGAGGCGTCTTGTTTGTGCTGTGGACTGACGCCATCCAGCGGCCAGTTGGGATCCGGTGAGTGCGATTCCGCAAAGATGCGGAGGGCTCGACGGACCATCTCTGGATGCTGTGCGGCGACATCGTTACGCTCCCCCGCGTCATCCGCCAGATTGTAGAGCTCGACGGGTTTTGTAATGCCGTTGCGAACGGCTTTCCAGTCGCCGAATCGCGTTGCCTGAACGGGCTGGCTCAGGTGCAACTCCCAATAAAAATGCCCTCGTTCTGGGGCCGGACCGCCTGAAAAATACTCCGTCAAATCAAGGCCATCCGAGTGGTAGTCCGCAGGCGTCTCCGCGCCTGACATGCTGACAAAGGTGGGCATCAGGTCCCAGAAGGCCCACGGGGAGGCATCGACGCGGCCCGCAGGCACGGTCCCCGGCCACCAGGCAAGGGCAGCCTGCCGGAGGGCGCCTTCGTACATGCCACGCTTGTACCCACGCAGTCCATTGCGGGCTTGATTGAATTGCTTCCCCAGTTCCGAACTGGGGCTGTGCGAGGAACCGTTGTCGCCGCTAAACACGATCAAGGTATTATTGGCGATCCCCAATTCACGCAGCGTGTCCATCAACTCACCCATGTCGCGATCCACACGTGTGACCTGCGCGGCATAGGCCTTTTGCAAGGGTGTCCAGTCCTGATTCGAGTACTGGCCTAAGTCGTCGATTTCATGGCGACCGTGCGGCAGCGTGATCGCGTAGAAGAGAAAGAAGGGCTGTTCAGCTTGGGCACGCAGCCACTGAATCATCGCGTTCTGAATCAGTTCTTGCGCATAGATCTCGCCCACTTCCTTCCCATCGTTGCCCGGCAAGGCGATGGCTTGATCGTCGTCGTAAAGGTACGTGGGGAAGTAGGAGTGGGCATGTCGTTGACAGTTGTAACCGAAGAACCGATCCACACCTTGACGAAAGGGACTGCCGGTCGTGTCGAAGTTTCCCATGCCCCATTTGCCAAACGTCGCCGTCGCGTAACCCGTGCTCTTGGCGATCTCTGCGATCGTTAGGGTGTCATCGGGAAGGGGAAGCTGTCCCTGGGGGGCGATTTCGTAGTTTCCGCGAACGGGACAATGACCTGTGTGCAGACCCGTGAAGAACGACGAACGACTGGGGGCGCAGACACTGGTGCCACAGTAAGCCTGCAGATAGCGGGTTCCTTCCGCAGCCATCTGATCCAAACGCGGCGTCTGAATCAATTCTTGCCCATAGCAACCCAGGTCGCCTTGGGCGATATCGTCACTGAGCACGAAGATGAAATTTGGTGGACGTTCTGCGGCGGAAGCGACCGGCACCGTCGACACAAGTATCGCTAGCGATGTCGCGAGATAGAGGGGATTCATCATGAGGTGTGATTGACGTGGGGTACCTGGTGGATCTGTCTCAAGTGAGCTGTTCCGAAACGCTTCTCATTGCAAAGAACATCTCGACGGCAATCTGCTGGCTTCGTTCGTCGTATCGAGCGGATTCTAGCGGCGTGTCGTCCGCTTCTTTCGGATCCCGATAGTGAAGTGCAATACGCGCATCAGCTCCACTCACGATCGGGCAACGCTCGTCCGCATCCGAGCAACACATCATCGCGCCGTATTCCTTTGTCGGATTGCCGTCCTCGTTGTAGACCTTTGAAAACAACTGGATCGGCGGCTGCCTGTCACTGAAGGCTGCTAAGTAAATCGGATTGTGCCCGCCCGATGTCGCGACGACAGACACTCCGGACCGCCGCAAGGAATTCACCGTGCGGATATTGCAGGCAGTTGCTTCGGTTCCGCCCGAGAATGTTTCGACCCCCAGGACGCCGTAGTAGGAAGCTGCCGCCTGACACCACAACTGTCCGAAATGACTGCGTCGGGAATTGTGCGTGCAAATGAACGTCAAGCGCGCCGTGTGTCCGAGCCGTTTTCGCCCGACAACGTAAGCGGCCAACTCCGAGAGCAAGTCCTGGCGATCTCGCGGCAACGATTCGATGTTCGCCTCGACCGACGCGACAAAGTCGGACGTGGTTTCCAAAAGAAGATGTGATGTAGGCATGGTGCTGGTTGGATTGGTGTCGATGAGAAACAACTACTTCCTGGCCTGCAGCTGCTGCAACATGGGGTCGCCCAGCTTGACCTGATGCATGCGAAGCCGCTTCTTCAGGCGTGCGACCGTTTGTTGCATATCGTCACGTTCTGACAGATCAAGCGTTTCGAGGGGATCCGCTTGCACGTCAAACAAGGCGACCTCATCAATGCCCGGATAGTGAATCAACTTGTACTGGTCCGTCCGGATGGCGCGTTGCTTGTCTAGGTAGGCACCATAAATCTCATCGCAAGCACTCTTCTCCCCGTCCAGGACTGGAAGCAATGATTGAAACTCCACGTGATCTGGAGTGTTGACACCGGCTAGAGCGAGTGCCGTTGCCATCGCATCCTGCAGGTAAATCTTTTGCGAGTTGATCTCATTGGGGGTCACGCCGGGGCCGACGACAATGAAGGGCACGCGGGTGCTGTGGTCATACTGGTTCTGCTTTCCAAGCAGACCATGTTGACCGACTGCAAGGCCATGATCCGCCGTGAAGAGGATCCACGTGTTGTCGGCCTTCCCCGTCTCGTCCAATCGGTCCAGGATGCGGCCGATCATCGCGTCCATGTGCGTTAGCAAAGCGTAGTACTCACGGCGGTGGACTCGAACCGCGTACTCCGTCCGTGGGAATGGAGCCAGTCGCTCATCGCGAAGCCGTGTGCCACAACCAATCTCATCAGCGAAGGGATGCAAGGGTTGGAAATTGGCCGGCACCAGGATGCGCTCCGCCGGGTACTTGTCCAGGTACTCTTGTGGAGATTGCCGCGGGTCATGCGTCGCATTGAACGCGGAATAAATGAAGAAGGGTTCTTCGTGCTCCGTACTGGCTTCCAGGAAGTCGCAGGTGTGATTGGCAACCACCTCGCTCCAGTGTGTGCCGCCTTCCCAAAAGCCACCCCACTTCGGGTCCGACGGAGACCAAGGATCCGGTTGACCTTCGATCGGGCGGTTGTATCCCTCTGGAAATGCTTTGGGCATGCCGGGCCGCACGTCCTTCGCAACGTCGAACGACAGTTCTACTTTGGCTTTGCAGTACCACTTGCCCGTCATGTAAGTCCGGTAACCGGCCTGCTTCATCATGGGCCCCCACCATCGCCCCGCTTCCCGTTCCTTTTCCGATGAGCTGTGGATTCGATTGGCGTTCCAGAGGAACCGCCCCGAATTCAACATCGTTCGGCTGGCAACGCAAACGGCGCCGCTCCACGAACCCATGTTGAATGCGTGGGTGAACGTCGTGCCTGAGCGGGCGAGACGGTCCAGGTTGGGAGTCTCTACCTCGTGATTGCCAAGGGCTTGAATCGTGTCGAAACACTGATCGTCAGCGAAAACGAACAGAACGTTGGGCTTGCTGCCGGCCGCGGCTTGAGCATTTGGCAACATGTGTCGCACGAGGTCGTACTCCGGCGCCACACACTTGTCGCCCCAGCGTTTGAGCGTGCACAAGAGACCGATGTCGGATTCACGTTGTTGGCCCTGATCGCCGGTTTCCGCAATCCATGACTTCAAGTATTGACGATGCTGCTCCAGGGCCGCCGTATGAGCCGGGTCGCCAGCGAGATTATGAATCTCCTGCGGGTCGTTCGCGAGATCGTAGAGCTCCTCGGCGGGTTTCTCGTCCCCAAAGAAAACCAACTGCGTTTCGTTCATCTCACCCGCAGCCATCATCTCTCGAAACCGCTTGGAAACGTCCCAAGGGTCCTTGTAGCTGGCTTGCATGAAGGGCCGGTCGGTCAAGTAGTTCCGCAGATATTTGTAGTGCGGAGTCACAACTGCACGGATCTTCTCGATGGTGTAGTCACATCGGTCGCGTGCCGCCACCAGGAACTCTCGCGGTTGGTACTCGGTGGCAAGGAAGTCCTTTCCTTCCATGTTGTCGGGGACCTGGATGCCAGCCGCGGCCAATGACGCAGCCGTCACATCAATCCCACTGATAAGGTCTTCGCGAACACCACCGCTCGCGATCCCCGGACCAGAAACGATCAGCGGCATGTGGATGCCACCTTCATACAGGAACTGCTTGTGACGGTGCAGTTTGTACCCGTGATCGCTGAACATGAAAATCAGCGTGTTGTTCAACAACCCGTCATCACGCAGCTTCTGGATGATCTGCCCGACTTGTTGATCCGTTTTTAAAAGGCAGTCGTAGTGGTGACCGATCTCCTCGCGGACCTCTGGGATATCCGGATAGTACGGTGGGACCGGGACCGTGCTCCGATCGATGACCTTCTTGACGCGGTTACCAAGCTTTCCTCCCCCAAGTTGAATCTGCCCGAAGAAGGGCTGATCTTTCCCGATCCCCTTCAAGCAATCGCCCTTCAAGAACGAACCCGGGCCCCAGCCCCCGCGCCCGCGAACAAAGTCGTAGAACTCATCCGGTTCAAACGTGAAGTTGTAATCGTCTTTCCCGCCTTCATTGAATGTCCAGTATCCAGCGTCGCGAAACCGAATCGGCGCGGGAACGACTTCTTCGTCCAAGATGTTCTCGTCAAACCGGCCCATGTCTTTGCCGCGAAAGTTCGGTCGACAGCTGCGATGATTGTGGGCACCAATCGACGTCTGCATCATCCCAGTGACAATCGCGGATCTGGTTGCGGAGCAAACACCCGCTGGCGTGTAGAAGCGATCAAAACGAACGCCGCTTTCAGCCAGGGCGTCTATGTGGGGTGTTTCAATCAGGGTGTCCCCGTAGCAGCTGAACCAACCGCTGACGTCTTCCAGGTAGATCCAAAGAACGTTGGGGCGTTCCGAGTCGGCGGCAGCAACGGGGTTGCTCAAAATCATCGAAGAGAGAAACCCGAAAGCGAGGAGCAGACGGGTCTTCACAGCGACAGGTTGATTCATGATGGTGGGTCGTGGGGGATTCGGTGGCGGGATTGACCGAGTAGCCGAGCATGACCGCCCTGCTGGTCGTCACGCAGATTGTAGTTGATCACACGTAGCGGCGTGATCGCTTCTAAAGCGTTGCCTGTCACGATGAGCCGTTCGCGAAAGAGTCCTAAATCAGGTCTCGCAGACTATCGAGCGCCAACGGTTCCTTGGTCGCAAATGGCTCACCGTACTGACGGTCGATCAAACGCCCCCACGCAGCGGCATCGTCACGAAAACGATCCAGCAAGGTTGGCGGCTCTGTTGGGCGCCCCTGGATCAACTGACTTTCGTATGCCTTCAATGCCGCGAGCTTGCGTTCCCATTGATCCGAGATGTCGACGATCCAACTTGGTTGGACGGCCAGTCTCAGGTGAATGCAAAAGTAGTAGAACAAACGCTCGGCGTGGTGCCGTGGCCCAGGCATCTCGGTCTTGGAAAGCTTGGCATGGAATCGCGCCGCCTCCGCGAGCGACGTTGCGGCTACGTGGTCCGGGTGTGCATCGTGCCAATACGGAACAAACAACCAGCGCGGACGCAAGCAGCGGATGAAACATGCCACATGTTCGCGGGCCTCCAGTGTCGATTCGAGGCTGCGATTAGGAAGCCCCGCGTTGCCGCGCCACGTCAATCGCATGATCTCCGTGGCGGCAGCTGTTTCCGAGGCTCGGATGGCAGGTGTCCCATGCGGCGTCGGTTCGCCACTGGTCAAATCCAACACGCCGACGCGCATACCCTGATCGATCATACGCATGATGGTTCCGCCCATCCCGAGCTCGGCGTCATCGGGATGAGGAGCGATGACCAAGAAGTCGAGTGCTTCAAGCTCATCAGGATCTGGATACGGGTCGGGCATGACAAGCTCGATGGAATCGGGGCCGCTGACGCGGATGGCGTGCTACTTTCGCTGAGTGGATCGTCGTTCGATTCCGCCGACAAGGGAGGGCCCGGTCACGGAACGAAGGAGCGATCACCGCAGCATCTCCGATGCCGAACGTTCGATCCACGAAGGCAATCAGTCGATCCAAGAATTCGTTGTGCCCCCCCGCCAGTGATCAAATGCCATGGGAATCGCAGTCGAACCGCGGAACTTCAGTAAAAAGACGGTTCAATCCCATTTTTTCTGGCTGAAGTCCGGTTTGGGTGCCGATCTGCCATCAGGATGACAGTACCTCTTTCATTCGCAATGTCTTCTCAAAGCCCCCGTATTGCCCAGGCCTCGCAAATACTTGAGATTCTGGGGTAAAAAGCTAGACTAGTGTGACTTGCCAGAGGGACTTCAAAGACGCCTGGTCACTGAGATCGCCGCGATGAGCACCACGCCGCTGAAGCTGGCCCGCAAGGGTTTTCGCCGCTACAAGATTCGGAAGCTGAATCGCTTTATTGCCGACTCACGGCATGCGAGGACGGTCCAACGCGTCAACCTGGGGCATCACCTGCGGTCGATTCGTTCGACCGCGTTTGCCAAGCACTTTGGTTTGCAGTCGATTGGTGGTGTCGACGATTTCCGTTCGATCATGCCCGTGACAGATTATGAAGACCACCGACCGTTCATTGATCGTGTGATCGAAGGCGACACATCGGCTCTGTTCTCGCGTGGCACCCGGATCCTGATGTATGCCAACACATCAGGCACGACGGCTCAACCCAAAAACCTGCCGGTCACCGAAACCTTCTACCGGCAATACAAAGCGAGTTGGCAGCTGTGGGGCACCGGTGTTTACCGAGATAACCCGGAACTCCTCGGTTTGAAGACTTTGCAGTTTTCGAGCGACTGGCGTTGCACGATGGTGGGTTCAGGCACCACGGAACGCCCATGCGGCAACATCAGCGGGTTGGCTGCCGAGACGCGACCTTTTTACCTCAGCTCGTTGTTTGTATTGCCGGCGTCCGTGATACGAATTCGAGACTACGCTGCGAAACACTACACGGCGCTGCGTCTCAGCATGGCCGATCCCGACGTGGGAATGATCATCACGGCAAATCCAAGCACACTCATCTCGGTGGCGCAGCGAGCCAATGAGTTCCGCGAGGACCTGATTCGCGACATTCACAATGGCACGCTTTCGATGCATGTCGATGTGCCGTCGGAGATCCGGATGGATTTACGTGGCAAGCTGCGACCCAACCCGGGACGAGCGCGTCAGCTGGATCGTATCGTCGACCGGACCGGCTTCCTGTACCCCAAGGATGTATGGCGGCAACTAAGAATGTTGGCCGTTTGGACGGGCGGCAGTGTTGGCCAGTACGTGTCCGAGCTGCCACAGTACTACGGTGAGACCGCGATTCGGGATCACGGGATCTCTGCCAGCGAAGGGCGCATGACGATCCCGCTGGACGACGATTGCCCGCACGGAATCTTGGACTACCAGAGCCACTACTACGAGTTCATTCCCGCTGATGAACATGACCATGATCGACCGACCATTTTGGAAGCCGATGAGCTAACCCCCGGTTGCGACTACTTCATCTTGCTGACCACGTCGGGTGGTCTCTGCCGCTACGACATCCACGATATGGTGCGATGCCATGGCTATTGCGGCGAAGCCCCGTTGCTCTCGTTCTTGAACAAGGGAAAAAACTTCTCGAACATGACCGGTGAGAAGCTCAGTGAGTCTCAGGTGATCGATGCGATGAAGTCTGTTCGCGAAGAAACAGGGATTGGCATGTCGACGTATACCTTGGCTCCGCGCTGGGAAGCGTCGGATTCCTCGGAAGGTCCATCCGGGTATCGTCTGTTGCTGGAAGACAAGGAATCGCTGCACGATACGCGCGTTTTGGCTGAGAGCTTGCAAGCAGCACTTTGTCGTGTGAACTGCGAGTACCACGACAAATGCCAGAGCGGGCGTCTTCAGCCAGTGCAGGTGATGCGTTTGCCACCAGGAACTTGGCAGGCCTTCCGCGCGAGCAAGAGCTCAGTCCGCGGTAATTTTGAAGAGTTCAAGCATCCCTGTCTGACAGGAGACTTGGAATTCATCGAGCGGATGCTGAGCCTACAGCCAATGGATTCCACGCTGCAAAGTGTTTAGCCGCACATTGTGGTGAGGTTTACTTGCCAGGCACCCAATCGCTTGGACGCCAAGGCGTTTGGCCGTCCTTCGCTTGCAGGAACTTCGCGTCCACTTCCTTGTACCACTGATGCAGCTTGGACCGCAGTTGCTTCACCAGTTCGGGGTTGCGTGAGGCAATGTCATCGCGTTCACCCAGATCACTCTTCAGATCATAGAGATGAACACGACCGTCTTCATAGCGTTCGATGAGCTTGTGTGTTCCCTGACGGATCGCCCCGCCGGGAATCCCGCCTTGATTGCTGTAGTGCGGGTAGTGCCAATAGAGGGCGTCACGCGCTAGCGTCTGCTTTTGCAACACCGGAGTTAGATCCACGCCGTCCACTTCATGCGTGATCGGAACTCCGGCAGCCGCCGCGATGGTCGGAAACACGTCGATCGAACAAATGGGTTCTGCGGACACACTCCCAGGTTCGGTCACACCCGGAAAGCGGATGAACCAGGGTTCGCGGATGCCCCCTTCGTAGACCCACCCCTTTCCGCCACGCAGCGGTAGATTGCTGGTGGGTGAACCTTCGGATGTCGACAGTCCGCCGTTGTCGGATGTCAGGACGACGACGGTGTTGTCGTCGAGGCCGGATGCTTTCAGCTGATCCAACACCTTGCCGACCGCCGCGTCCATCGCTTCGACCATGGCGGCATAGACGGCGTGCTTTTGCAGGACCCGCACGCGGCGTGCTTTGTTTCCAAACACCTGTTCCTCGTCCGCGAACTCGTTGCCCACGATTTCGGCTGCGCGTTCCTTGTACTTTGCAACGAGATCCGGGCGTCCGATCAACGGCGTATGTACTGAATAAAATGCCAGATAGGCCAGAAACGGTTGCTGCTTGTTGGCGTCGATAAACGCCGCCGTGTCGCGTGCAAGACGATCGGGCAGATGGTCACCCGCGGGGCTCTCAACGGCCATTTGCGGGTTCTCAAAAGGAGCAAAGTACTTCTTGCCCGTGTACGGCCCGCCGCGGTGATAGCCACCCACGTTGACGTCGAAACCCTGGGCCTGAGGGTAGTAGGCTTCATCAGGTCCCAAGTGCCACTTCCCGGCGAAGAAGGTCGCATAGCCTTGTGTTTTCAACATCTCCGCCAGTGTGATTTCTTCAACCGGCATGGTGTTGTTCAGCGGTGCCGGACGAAACCGACCCTCGCGTTTACCGGAAAAAAAGTTCGTCGCGTCAACACGACTCGGGTACCGACCGGTCATGAGACTGAAGCGAGTCGGGGAGCAAACAGGATTCGCGGCGTAGCCATCGGTAAAACGCATGCCAGACGCAGCCAGTCGATCGATGTTGGGAGTCTCGTAGAAGCAGTCCGGGTTATTGGCACCCACATCCATGTAGCCCAAGTCGTCAACGAGCAATACAAGAAAGTTGGGTGGTCGTGACTCTTCGGCAATCCCGACGACGCTGTGCGACAGGATAACGAGACACAAGAGTAGAACTTCTTTGCGCGGGCAATATGATCGATCAAACGGCATGGCCATCACTTTGGTCGCCAAGTGCAAAAACGAACCCATGAGAGTTCCCGGAGACCCGGGAGACGCCAAGCATATTACATACGGTCGCGGTATGCGCGCGCAACGAATTCATTCGGCGTTGGGTTGTTCGCGCCGCATGGGGACCTCCCGAACTTGTGCTTTGTCCACATTTGATTTTGGGGTTGCAGTGATCGTAGCTCGGCTCTCCGAGCCGAGACCCCACGGCTCGGAGAGCCGTGCTACTGAAACACCAACCCCAAACTCTAAAGATGGATGAAGCACGAGGGGACGGTCAGCGATTCTTGGGGGCCAATTCCTCCGGAATCAGGCGGATGAGTTCCGTGCCCACCTCGACATACGCGAATCGGATCCCGCTCAAGTCGGCATCACTGACCCGCCCCGAGATGAGGGCGCGAATCGATGCCCGTTCCATTTTTTGCTCCAGGCTATCCAGCTTCCAATGCAGTTGTTCTCGCATGGGCGAATCTGTTTGTTCTGTTGACTCGGACACATCGTCGTTCGCGCGCAACATCGTCTGCAATCGCTCTCTTTCCGATTCCCAGTCTGGATTTCGGATGCGGCCTAACCATTCACCTGCCATGACGCGCTGTCCAGGAACCACACTGAAATCACAAACGAACCCACTGGCCGGAGCCCGGACCGAGGTGGCAACAGCCGACGCCCGCGGATCGTGTGGGTGATCCGCTGTGGAGCGAAGCCGGTGTAAACCCATCAATCCGTGTTCACTCATCAGGAAGTATCCGGACAGCAAGAGCACAGCAAGGCGTTTGGCCAGCGCCACACGGGTCGCTTGCTCGCATTTCAAAGCGTTCCATCCGAATGCCAGTTCTTGGATGAACGACGGCCATGTCCATAGAAGGAGCAAAGAGAGTGCAAGCAGTGATCCCCCTTCGAGCCCATGTTGAGACGCCCACATGACGACGGCCCCGGCCAGGAACACGCGGACCCAAACCGTCACGACCAGGTAGGCCCGCGTCAAAGGGTCCAGACTCGCCAGGGCATCGCCGCGTTCATTGCGCTGCAACCAGACGGTGCGCAGAGATTCTCGCCAATAGCGACTGACCAGCAAACGCACGTCCGTCCGATCGGTCAACAGTTCAACGGCTTGGTTGCCTTTGGAATTCACAAACGGGTTGATCCCAACCAGCAAGGCATCCACGGTGCATGTGAGCGCCAAGCAACATAGCACCGGCATCAAGCGGTCCGAACACAACCAGCTGAGAGAAATCAAAACGAGTGCCACACTGAGTTGGACCATTGGCCCCACCAACAGAGTCGATGCTTGCTGGTTGCTGGCATCGGGATCCTTTCGTTCGGTGTCACGCACAATTCGAAAGTACGGGTAGGGAAACAGCATCCCAAACCCAATACGCAACTCCAATCGCCGAATCGACGTCGATTGCGCGCTTGCAATCGTGCTCACCAGATCAATGACACGGGCGGCCAGGAACGAAATTCCCAAGGTGAGAATAACTTCGGCGGCATTCCGTCCCTCCATTACCAAGTCGGAGAGGCTCGCCAAACGCAGCCAGAGGGCCACGAAACAAAACACCGCCAGACAAAGAAGCCACGGCAGTAAGTACCTCGCGAACGTCACACGGGTTTGCGATAGATGCGTTTTTTCAGACGGGGAGATCTCAAAGAGTCGAAACGTGATTATCCACGAAGGACCCTGTGTTTGCGCTTTTCTTCGACGCGGACGGTTCATGACTGTCTACACCATCGACACAGAGTCTCGATCGCAATTGAGCCAACGCAAACCAGATGCGCGCTGGCCGTGGGCGCCACGGGTGTGAGCTCCACCAGCGCCGACCGAGGCAGCAAGGGATGTTTGGGCGTGACCTTCGCGACCAAGACGCTTCCCCGATCTCCGGTTCGTATCGAGATCAAACACGCTTTGATTTCTTGCCCCGCCAGTTCACCGCTCGTCACTCTTACGGACATCATCCGGTCGGGCTCAAACTCCTTGATCGCACGATCATCCGTAGCAATGCAGATCACGTCGGAATCATCGGGACGGATTGTGACCAAGGGTTCTCCACGGTCGTGCCGTTTGTTCGCGTCTGGTTTCTTCGTGTGCGTGACGACACCCGCAACGGACGCAAGAAGCTTGCCCTCGAGTTGCCGTTGAAGGAGGGCTTTCAAACGCGACTCCAGATCCGACTCAAGAACACGCGTGGCCGCATTGTCACCGGCGTTTCCGTGATGAACTTTCACTCGAGCAAGCATCGCGCGGAGTATTGCGACGCGTCGCGAAAGATGTTCCTCATGCGTGACGGCAACAACCTCGCCAGCCGCCACACGATCCCCCTCAACGACTTGTAACCTGACGCGAGTCATGTCGTCGGGGCAAGCGATGGTTTCCGACTGCGGTGATGACAGAGTTCCCACGATGCTTGGATTCACCTGGACCGGAAGGAAACCGATACCCGCCAGCAGAATGGTAATGGCGAGTAACCAGCTGCAGAACGAGCTTGCGTGTGGTGTTGTGGCAAGGTCTGCGTGTGCTTCGCAAACTTGCACGTCTTTCTCCACGGGCATCTGACGAGCCGCTGGATAGGGACGGTGTCGCAGAAACGGCCTGGGATGCAGTGATGCGTCGTTTGTCATGGAATCGCCCCGAAAGCCATGCGGTTTGACACGCTCAACCGCATGCTTTCTGCGCCCAAAGCGCAGGGTCGGGTAGGATGAGGCAGCTGGGGCCGCGAACGCAGAGGTGGCCACCTGACGCTTGTACCCGTGTGGCTCGCATCACCTCCGCAGGCGCCGTCCAGGCCTGCAGCGAGGGGTGGGCGTACTCAAGAATCAACTTGGCAGGCACCATCCATTCATCGAAGAGCGCGTTCCTTGGATCCTCGATCAAACCAAGCTCTTGCCCTGGAATGATCAAGCCGTTCGGGCAGGGGTGACCATCCGCACGAGACCTCGTCACGGAACGAGCTGTTGAATCGGAATTCGCCCCGTACTTGCCGGACGTCGCACGGGAGGCGTCGGTGCTATCTGCCGCGACTGCCCGTGCGAGTTCCCGCAGCTTTTCGCGTCGTTGACTCTTCGGCAAGTGCTGCCGCGGAGGCATGTCACTGGGAGCCTTACTCAAATGCGGGGAGGATGCACGCGCGGCGAGACCCGTGTCATGCGGGATCCACGACACATCCATTTCCGTCGGATACCCCTGTGCGACCGATTTCACGTCCGTTCGCGTTGCTTGCTCCCGATTCGGCATGATGGCGACATCGCAGCCCAGAAACGGCTCTAACCCCGCCGCGGTCTCACGATCAATGTGAGTCGGGTTATCTGCGACAGACGCCAATGACACGCCCCCATCCACTCGCGCACCGATCTCGCTCAACTCGTGTGCCCATGCCACGAAGGAGTCCGACGCGAGTTTGATGGCACCGAAGGTAAAGCTGAGGGACTCCATACGTCCCAACAAGATCAACTGGTCGATGCGCTGTATCGCATCGAGTCGCTCAAGCAAGCAAACCAGGTCATCATCGCGTCTCAAGCAAATGACCGTGGTGCCAACACGACTTTGCAACGCAGACAGGAGGCTTTCGGCATCACGTTCGTGATGTTCATCGACGACGATGACCAACGGTTTCACCTCGGGGGAGCCAACCCGCGATTCCAGAGAGACATCCGCCAGGCTCTCACGCGTTTTCGCGTTGACGACATCCTGTCCGATCGCACCGATGTCACACGCTACGAGAGAATCAGCGATACCCGAGCCCGGGTCCATGTTGACGCCGGTCATCACACAGGAACGCCCGAGCCGCGGAAGCGATGAGACGGCAGAATTCATGATCCAGGCAAGCCCCATGGAAAGTCCTTGATATCGACTCCAGCTACGCGATCCTGGCGGCCACTTTTTGGACGCGAGGATGCTCGACGAATCGTCGAAACGGCACGACGAAATCGCCTGCCTCGGGAAGGGGGTCAGAGGCCAGTTCAGTCACTCATGGCAGGCAGGTCGACTCGTCGCGATGTCTCCCAATTACGACGTCGACGTGGAAGGCGCGCTTTCTGCATCAGGCCAAAGAGGCCGGTCAAAGAATATGACTCTTTCACGGTGAGATTGCTGCCTGTGCGGGATAAAACGACTTCGAATCGTTGCTCCCCTCATTCGACCGAAGCATCGCCCGTGTCCGGTGTGCTCAGCCCAACACGGACCGTGCTCTCATCAACTTGCACCGCCAGACCCGCCTCATCACAAACGCGCTGAATGAGTTCGCGCAGCGTCGCCTTCTTAGCGGAGAGCGAGACCAAGGTCCTGGTTCGCAAGTCAGCATCTGGATCGACAATCAGCTTTCGCTGCCCCGCCTGTGCAAGTGTGGTGAGGACGTTGACGGCGGGCTTATTCAACAATTCCAGATCATAAACAGCGTTGGGATTCGCTCCCGCGACCTGATGCGCGGCTGGAGGTGTGGTTCCCACAGCGGCAAGCATCATAAGGAGGTGTGTTCTCGGTTCCGCCAAGATGACACGATGGGATGCGACCGATCGAATTCGCAATGATTTGGCTTGGAGTGCATGGGAGCGTTTCCAATCACCCAACCACTCTCCTTCCGGATAGCGATAAGCGATCTTCGAATCGGGATCCAGATCCACGACGAAGTCCGGGAGATCCGATGAGTTGTCTTCGGTCAACTGACGCAAACGCAAAAGATCGCTGCGGCTCTTGAGACGCCATCCAAACTGAGCCAAAACCAGCGAAACAACATGCAGTCGATTCGCCTGAAAAGCCTTTGCCTGCCAATGATCATGCGGTAGCCAAGACAATCGTTCGAGCGGGTCGAAAGATTCAACTCGATCTGCGTTGGAACCGTCGACGAGGTCTGCGAGGATAACGCGCGGAGTGGTCCCGTCCGCCCAATGAATGGGAATGGAACGCGTCAACAGATCACTTGGATTTGTTGCGACACGTAGCTCGCACAGAGCATTCATCACGCCGGCGAGCCAATCGGAACGCCCAAGAATCAGCGTGCGTTCCCATGGGATCACGTGTAATTCGGCCTGCCGACAGACGTCCGCGATCACGTGACCGGTGGTCGGGCCGCTTGCCTCGAGCGACAACGTCGTATTGGGGTCGACATCTCGATCAAGGATCCAAGCATGGCCAAGGCTCTTATCCGATCTTGCGACCGATTCGACGACCCGGTCGAGGACGGCAGCAAGTGTCTGGCCCTCAGAAGTCATTTGCATCGCCTGCGAGGACCATCTCTCAAGCCCGGTCAAATCATCTGCCCAACTCAGACCCGGCCGTGCGATTAAGGGGAAAAGGATGACCGCAAACGCCGCCCACCGCAGGCAAGATTGCCGAACGGGGCCCCTGATTCCAAATGAGTGCCCGTCACTGCGGGCCGCGTTCGCGCACGCTGGACGGCGAAATCGGTTCACGTGATGGAGCCTCGTTTGGGGACGTTCATGGAATGTCGTCTTGCCGACCAGCTTGAACGGTCTAATATCGGAAAGTCAAACAACGGGGTCAAAAAAACAACAAGTGAACACTGGTATGGACGGACAGAGATCCTCTTGCCGGTTTTGACACCAGATGAACTGTGATTTACCGCTGATGGAGATGCGTTGATGACGGGCCCCCTGATCCGACCTACACGGTTGGTCACAGCGTATCGCCGCTATCTTGACGAACAGAATTCCCCTGCCTTTGCCAGTTTGATCGGACAATGGTACACCTCTGCGACACTGGTGTCCCTGCTTAACCGCGGCCAAACCGAGCAGCGACGGGCCGCAGCTTTGGCCTTGGGTATGATGGGGGATCGATGGGCGATTGAACCCTTGGGACGCGCGCTATCGGATTCTGATCGCGGGGTTCGCATTGCCGCGGATGATTCCTTTCGGATCCTGGTTCTGCGGGATGCTGCTCCTGTGCACCAACAGCAGTTACTTCAAGTGATGCACTTGAACGATGGTGGCGAGTACGCCGCCGCGTTGTCGCCGGCGCTGATTCTGGTGAACCAAGCTCCGCGCTACGCAGAGGCCCATCACCAATTGGCGATCTGCCATGACGGTCTTGGTCATCACGCGGAAGCGGACGCAGCCTACCGTGCTTGCTTGTGGCACTGTCGGTTCCACTACTCGTCCTGGCAGAGCCTGGCGAGCACACGCCTGCTCATGGGAGAACCCCAGAGAGCACTTTGGGCGCTGGACCGTTGTTTGGCCATCAATCCCGATCTCGAGTCCGCTCGAATGCAACGCCTTGTTCTACGTCGACAATTGAGGGATCACTTTGAGTCACGATGAAGCGCTCGTTGGTGTGTTGGCAATGATGACGGCGCTTCTTTCGGGAAGCGTTTGTATTGGCCCATGGTCTGGCCCCTACCGGCTACGCACCATCGCCTCGATCGAGACTCGCTTCGGAAAACCATACGCGCGCGCCTGCTGGGGGCTGATCGCCATTGTTGCAGCGACGTGCGGTGTTTCCATCCTCTCAGGTCTTCGCCCGTCCTACGCCGCGCCGCAAAGCGATGTGGCGATTCATCGCTGAGGTCATCAGTCGCGTTCGGCACGCCGCTCGGCAGCGCATCAGCCCCGTAGGGCCGACCGCAGGGCTTCCAATGCAGCCGGGATATGATCGAGCGGGGCTTCCTCCTCGTATTCCAAAACCACGTAGCCCTGGTAATTCGATTCACGCAAGATAGCCGCAATCTGATTCAAGTCAGCTGGGTAGCGCGTTCCATCCGGCTTCCTCATCATCGTCTTGACCTGAACGTTCACCGCGTATTTCGCGCAGCGACGGAGTTCCTCGTACGGGTCTTTCGACACAAAGTTGCCCGTGTCCAGGTTCATCCCAATGGCCGGACTCGACACATTGCCCAGGATGTCCAGCATCTGATCGGCGTTCAGGCCGCCGTGGTTTTCGACGCCAAGCATGATGCCACGCTCTGCGGCATAGTCCAGGCAATCCTGCAACGCGATTCCCGCCTGTTTCAAGCGTTCGGGATGATCGGACACATCACTGGCTTTGCCCGCGAAGAATCGAATGTGGGGCGCACCGAGCGTGACGGCCTTATCGATCCAGGTTTTGGCCTTGGCCACTTCATCAGCCAGCTTGAGCGGATCTGCGACGGTGAAGTTGTTCCCAATCGCGGTCCCGCAAATGCTCAGGCCTCGCACAAACGCATCGCGTCGAACGCCCAGCAGGTAGGCGTCCGAGGGAAAACCGTCCGAGGCAAAGGGAAAGAAGTAGCTGGTGAGCTCTGCACCATCGAGGTCGAGTGACACGCAATAGTCCAGAAAAGCGGTCATCGACATCGGCCAGATGGCCGCGTCGGAAGCCGCCACCACCGCATCTTGCGGAGGCCCGGGATCTTTCTGGGCGCGCCCTTTCATCGTGGCAAAACGTTTTCGGAGCGAGTACGCCGCGAGCGCCAAGCGAAAGCGTGGGCCACCGGATCGCTGGATCGGCTCGGCCGCCTGCGCAGCAAAAAAACCGGCCTTGGAAAGCGTCGCTGCCGCGACTCCAAGACCGGTGTTCCGGAACCAATGTCGACGATCGATCATCGTCGAGTCTTCTTCACCTTCGCACCGCCTTGACGGACCTTGAACTTCGGATTGCTCTTGCAAATCACGTAGATCCGGCCGCGTCGCTTCACCACCTGGCAATCAGGATGGCGGTATTTCAGCGATCCAATGCTGCTGACAACTTTCATGACATTTCCGACAAAATGGATGGGTGAATCAGGCAAACCAAGCCCCCTGACCCCACAGACCTGGGGGTATCGAAGGGGAATACCTTGTTGATTACAGGCCAAGAGCATAGCGAAACAAGACAGTTTCTCAACGCCTTCGGTCGATGACCGCTCGAATGATCGCCAGGGGGCACCGCCAAAAGCAACCGAAACGCTGCCATTCATGATTCGCTCTGGTGGCCCACCGCCCGATCCGCCAAAAGGACCACGGCGCCCGCGATGACCGCGAGAATGATCAAGAGGGGAACACTACCCGCGTACTCGGACGGGCTGACAAACTCAAACTGCTGGTACTTCAGCTTCAGCCCTGCGGTCTCTGGCGTGACTTGCTGGAGCGGATAGAGTCGCGCCACCGAACCGATCATCAGGCCGATGAGACTCGCCATCGTAACGTCGCGATGACGCGAAAGGAGGTACTTGAGCAATCGAGAAAACGCGAGCAAACCGAACAAGCAACCCAGCGCGAACACCGTCAAACGCAAGAGCAGGTCCACGCTGACGTCGCCGGATACAAGACGTTTGATCATCCCGATCACAGGCTCGTAGACACCGAGCAACAGCAGCAGGAAGGCGCCACTGATTCCCGGAAGGATCATGGCACAGATGGCGATCGAAGCTGAAAAGAATAGAAAGACCAACGACAGCTCGGCATCGGCAGTGGGGAGCTGCGAGATCCCGATCGCGATCAGGACGCCCGCCAACAGCGCCACCATGGACGCCGGGGACCATCGCTCCACATTGCGACGTACCACCCATACGCTTGCCAGCACCAGGCCAAAAAACACCGCAAAGGTTTCGTTGACGTGGTGATGAAGCAACCAATGCAAAAGGCCCGCCAGTGCGATGATCCCGCTCACGACTCCGAGGCCCAAGGCGATCAAGAATCGCAGGTCGATTTTTTGGGCGACGGCGGACCACTGTCGCCGGCAAACCATGCCGAGTAACGTCGTATCGATGTTGCTGATCGCGGCGATCAAGCGATCGTAGTGCCCGAGGATGAGGGCCACCGTGCCGCCGCTGACACCGGGTACGGTATCGGCGGCCCCCATGCAAAAGCCGCGAAGCACGTTGACAAGATCACCGCCACGAGGCATCACGGAAGAGCCATCGTGCGTGACGTCATCTCGCGCCGCTGTGTCTTGCTCGGGATTCGCTTCGGTCGTCATGTTTGTCACGATTCCTGCGATCGTTAGCTTTGGTACGGTCAGGGGCATCCAAGGCGGCTCCAGCACAACCTTGGCGTCACGGGCACGCGACAGTGGCACGACAAAAAACCTGTGTCACCATAGAGTGCCGTGCTAGACCATGCTTGGCCAGATGCTCCGATGCAACCGGCCGTCACACCATTCGCCTATTACCTCCGTCGAGCCGAGCGTGCCTGTGACTGACCTGATACGCGTGACGATTCTCGCGATCGTGCAGGGAATCGCGGAGTTCTTGCCGATCAGTTCGTCCGGTCACCTCGTGATCGTGGGCGCGATGCTCGGGGAACTCAAAGAATCTCCCGTTTTGGAGATCATTCTACACGCCGGAACGCTCGGTTCGATCTTGGTGGTGTTCTGGCGCAGAATCCTAGCCCTGCTGACCGGGCAATACCGGGTCATCGGATTGATGATCATTGGAACGTTGCCCGCGGTCAGCGTCGGGCTGACCATCAAGAAGATGTACCCCGAACTGCTCCGCAGTCCGTGCCTGGCAGGCGTGATGCTCATCGTCACTGGGATGCTGCTGATTGTGTTGGGCCGCATGAAGGTGTCCGAGGGTCGTTACCCCAAGCTCTCCATGTTTGCCGCGTTCGTCGTGGGTTGCTTTCAGGCGGTTGCGATCCTGCCGGGAATCAGTCGTAGCGGCTCCACGATCTTGGGCGGTCGCATGATGGGCTTGAATCGTGAGGACTCGCTGACGTTTTCCTTCTTGCTCGCAATCCCGGCGATCTCGGGCGCCACGGTCCTCGCGGTGAAGGACTTGCTCGATGAATCGGCCGTTGAAGCGTCGGACGAAATTCACGTGCTGTTGATTGGCGCCGCGATCGCATTTGCCGTTGGCATCGCCGCTTTGAAGTGGCTGATTCGATGGAGCCGCGAAGATCGCCTCCATTGGTTCGCCTGGTGGTGCATTCCCGCCGGCATTCTCGCCATGGCTTTGACTTGGAATGAAATGCCCCTGGACGCCGCGAGTCCAAACGACGAGGCGACGCCAGCGAAGCTCTCACCGGGCGAGGGTGAAACTTGGTTCGAAATCTTGTCACCTGAACCGGCGGCGGACGAGGAATCTTGACGCTGACTCGCGTGAACGTCCTTCACGTCCCGCGGCGATTGCCGAACCAACGGATCTGCATCCGATCGCAATAGCGGTACCCAGCTGATTCGGCTAAGGGTTGCAACCATTGCTGAGCCGCGTCCATTTCGTTCACGGTCACGCCCTGCGGCATCAACCACACCTGGTCCGCCGCAACATGCAAGGCGTTCACCAGCGCCGTGATCTCATCCATCTGATCGGCCAACGAAACCACGAACTTCACTTGATGCTGCGTCGCCTGGTCAATCAACCGCCGCATGATTTCAATCGGCATCCGCCGCGATTCATGCCGTTTGGACCAGGCCGGATGCTTCTCGGCATCGGGCGTGCTGTTGGCCAGCTTGGGGCTCAAAGACAACAGGTCGCAGCCGAGTTGGACGTCGATCGTGCCGGCGGTCTCGATGGTGACATGCAAACCAGAAGTGCGTAGGGCATGGACCAAAGCAGGCGTGTTTCGGGGTAGTAGCGGTTCGCCACCGGTGAGCACCACGTGATTGGCACCGCTGGCCAGGCACTCGGTGACCAGGGAGGCCACGGTTCGAGATTCGCCCTGCGGTTGCCAGGAAGCGTACGGGGTGTCGCAAAACCAACACCGTAAATTGCAGCCGCTGGTCCGAATGAAATGGCTGTCGATACCCGTCAGGGCACCCTCGCCTTGCCGGCTTTGAAAGGTCTCCGCGACAGGCAGAGTCAAGGTGGTCTTGCCAGCAACGCGGTGCTCCCCGCGAACTCCGGTTGACTGCGTCGCTGATTCGACTTGCTCGGCTGGCGTGACGCAATCCGCTGCATCGGGGCTTTTCGAGACACCTGATCCCGGTACAACAAGCACAAAATTCCTCTGGAGAAAACTAATCGTGAGTCAGTCGGATTCGTTTCGCGAGACGCTGGAAGTCTTTGCTAACCCCAGCCCGCAGCGGGACTATACCATCGAACACCATTGTCCGGAATTCACGTCCGTCTGCCCCAAGACGGGCCAGCCAGACTACGGGACCCTCATTTTCGAGTATGTGCCAGATCAGGTCTGCGTGGAGCTGAAGAGCTTGAAGATGTACCTGCAGCGATTTCGCAATGAAGGCATTTTTTACGAGGCCGTCACCAATCGAATCCTGGATGACTTTGTCGCGACGGTGGCCCCACGTTCCGTGACCGTTCAGAGCCGTTGGACGCCCCGAGGTGGTCTCAACAGCAACATCACCGTGTCGTACACGAAGTCCTGAGCCAGTGGCGGTCGCGTGACAACGTGATCGGCGTCTGCCCAAGGTTATCCGCTTCAATCAGCCCTACCCGTTTGCCCAATCAACATGACACCTTTGCCCGTCATCCTGTCCGGATTCGCCGACGAGTCGGCAATGAGTAAGCAAGCCAACGAGCAGTTCGCCGCCTTGGCTGCGCTTGGCCTGTCCCACTACTCCATTCGATTTGTCGACGTCGGCGATGGCATCAAGAATGTCATGGTGCTCTCTGACGAGGAAATCAACACGCTGCAGAGGATGCACGCGGAATACGGTTTGTCCGTCAGCAGCATCGGCTCACCCATCGGCAAAGTGAAGCTGCGCGATGTGGACGATGGCACCGCCAACAAATTCATCCCCTTTGAGCAATACCTTCGTGAGGATGTGCAGACTGCGTGCGATCGAGCAGAAGCCTTTGGCAGCAAGTTGCTTCGCGGTTTCTCCTTTTATCACCCCAAAGGCACGTCGCCCGAAGATCATGTGAATCAAGTGGCTGATCAACTGGGGCAGATTGCTGACGCCTGTGACGGGCGTGGCCTGACGTTCGGGCTGGAGGTCGAAGCGAACTTGGTCGGGCAGACGGGTCATTTGCTTGCCAAAATCGCAGCTGCCGTGGACCATCCGGCACTCGTCACGATTTTCGATGGTGCCAATTTGGTGATGCAAGGCTTCACGCCACAGCAGGTGCTGGAACAGTACGTGGCCATGAAGCCATCCCTGGGGTGGATGCACATCAAGGATTATTCGGACCCGAAGTTGTCAGGCCGCGTGGAGCACGTGGACGAAGAATCCGCGAGTTGCTTTGTTCCTGCTGATCGCGGCGATAGTTCGCACGAGGCCATCCTGCGCGATTTCAAAGCATTCCTGCCAGAGTTGTCCCAGCGAATGTCCGGGCGAGGCGTGGACGGCATCTTCTTGGACCTAGAACCGCATGTTCGTGGTGGTGGGCAGTTTGGTGGCTTCAGCGGCCCAGACGGATTCGGCATTGCCACGCGTGCGCTTTGCAAGACGCTGGATTACGTGGGGATCGACTATCACCTGCGAACATTCGAAGACCTGCAAGCCGCCAAAGCGAATGCCTGACTCCGCACGACTGCTGGAAGTTGCCGTTTCCGCCGCGAAAGTTGGCGGCGATGTGCTGCGTGGCTATTACCACGATGGCGTCACCATGCGAAACAAGGCAAGCGATGGGGGCAAGTCGTATGACTTGGTGAGCGATGCCGATCTTGAAAGCGAACGTGCCGTCATCGAAACGATTCGACGACATTTTCCGGAACACCAGTGTCTCGGCGAGGAATCTCAGTCAATTGACGCTGCCGACGCAGCTGACCTGTGGGTCATCGACCCTCTCGACGGGACCAACAACTTCGCCCATCGGCTGCCGCACTTTGCCGTTTCGGTCGCCTACTATCGACACGGCAAAGCCCTCGCTGGCGCTGTCTTGAATCCCATTGGCAATGATTTGTTCACGGCAACGGCCGGTGGCGGAGCGTTTCACAACGGCGCCGCGATTCGAACCTCCGCAGTCGAAACCATGGACCAAGCGATGATCGGATGCGGGTTCTATTACGACCGTGGCGAGATGATGCGTGCGACGCTTGACGCGATCGAGGCGTGTTTTCAATGCGACATTCACGGGATTCGCCGGTTCGGTACGGCTTCACTGGACCTCTGCAGTGTCGCCAGTGGGCACGTCGACGCCTTTTTTGAATACAAGCTTTCGTTTTGGGACTTTGCGGCGGGGGCTTTGATCCTGAGGGAAGCCGGCGGGACCATCAGCACCACGCGCGGCGACACTCTACCCAACGCAACCACGACCGTACTTGCCAGCAACTCGCGACTGCATGCTACCATGCTGAAGATCACTTCCCATCACGACCCCACTTGATGGGGTGTGATGTTGTGAGTGGGCGTGAAGGGTTCAGGCATGAGCGAGTTTGCTGTTTTCATCATCATCCGTGATGGAGAGCGAAAGTTTTACGCCGACCGGTGGGCCGACACGCACGTGTACCGCGAGATTGTCTGGGGCCCAGAGGATCTCGAGAATTGGTTGGAAGAAGGACCACTCGAGGAAGAGTGCTATGACGATTCCTCCAGCGGTGTCATCGTGGACCATGATCGCCGCGTCTTAAGTTGGACGCCACGGTTTGAAGGCCCGCTTGAATTGCCTCGCGTTGCAGCGGCGTTCCGGAAACTGCTTGTGACCGCATGGCCAGGATTTGAGGTCCGTGAGATCGCCCAGGGGATGGCGTCGCTGGAAGCCGCCGCTGAGGGTGTTGATGTGATGCCGGGCCCGTCAGCCGAACCGGGCCTGATCGCTTGCGATGGCGATGAAGAAATCTGGGGCGATCGATGTGACACGGTCAGGATGGCGGCCGGCATCGACGAGGAACAGAATGAAACTGAACTGGACGATTACCGGTTCGACGAGGACGACGCTGACGGAGGTTCCGTCCACTGGGACGAGGGTGATCGGGGCTGCTGGGTCACGGTGATCGACCAGGATGGGGTGGTGCAACATCGTCATGTTGCGGAGATCTCCCAAGATGTGATTCGCGGGGCGGAACGCGTCCTCGACGAGTACCTCTCTTTGCCCGCCCGCGAATTGCCTCCTGAGATCCATTTGAAGGAAGGCATCTGGTTTGACACCCGCAAAAGAGTCCTCGGCTACTGGGGAAACCCATTTGGGCAGCAGGCATTGCAACACTTTCAGGCGGGCTGGCGTGGTTGGACGGTCAACTGGCACGCCGATGGAGGCTATGAATCGCAATGCGCCGCCAGCGGCCCGTCAGGTATCCCGCTCAGCGCGCCAGAGTCGATTGGTCAACTCGCGCCGGTTCTGCTTTCCACGAAGCGATTCGACTTTCAAACGATCGCAGGAGCCATCGGTGGCCAATTGAAGACGACCGCGATCAAGGCAACCGGCTGCCTCTATGTCGTCCTTTGCCTGCCGATCCTGCTGTTCGGACTGGTCAGTGGTGACATGCGATCAGTCGGCACCACGATTTTGGTCATGGCAGGCATCATCGTGGTCATGTTCAAAATCATCGAAACGAGAGTCAGGCGGAAGTTCAAAGAGGGTCCCGCCGCAGTGTTGGATCGAGACGAGGACAGGACGAATCGCAAGAGTCCGACGACCGGTCCACAGGACGACCGCCAACGACGCAACCGACTTGATGAGCTTTTGATGGATGCCGGGCTACCAAGGCTCGCGGATGCTGAACCGCACTTCGTTAAGGGCGACACACTACACGAGTTGGTGTCATGATCGCAGGCTGCTGCATTGAACGCTGGGTAGCGAAGTGAATGCTGGGCCTTGAGACCAACTGACAAATGGCTGTGGAGATCAACCAACCCGCAACACACTTCCAGATTCGTCATCTGTTTTCTCTGACTTTCGTGGCTGCCTTGGTCGCAGCAAGTGCAAAGGCGGTGGGGTTTAAGGTGACGGCCACTCTACTTGTTTTCGCCTATGTATTTGCCCCCTTGATTGTGTTCCTATTGGTCTGCATACCAACGAGATGGAGCATTCAATTGCGTTTCTGGGTTGGTACGCTCTTGCTTTCAGTCATTGTCTTGACGCTGGTCTGCATCGGTGCGCTCACCAATGGTGGGCTGACTGCGTTTGGAATTCCTTTTGTGACCGCCTTTGTCTGGATGTTGCAAGCATTGGCCGTCGCGCCCGTCTATGCTGTTTGGCGGTCTGGCATTCAGGCCAGCCAACGCAGCGACACGCATCATCCGACTCCGCAGGAACGTACCGAACATGACTCGCCTCGGTAAAACGCGACAAGCCATCAATCACTTGCTCTTCGCTACGGTTGCAGCCTCCGTTTTTTTGTGCCCTGGGGTTGGCTGTGCGGCTGACAGCTCCTCACAAAGGCACCCCAATGTCGTCGTGATCTTCATGGACGACATGGGCTACGCCGACATTGGGCCTTTCGGAGCAAGTGCCTATCCAACACCTCATCTCGAGGACCTTGCCAGTCGCGGACGCTGCTTCACCGACTTTGTCGTGTCATCAGCCGTCTGTTCGGCATCTCGAATTGCATTGCTGACGGGATGTTATCACCGCCGTGTCGGCATCCGGGGTGCGTTGGGGCCGAGCTCGACGATTGGTATCCACGCCGAAGAAACAACGCTTGCCGAAGTATGCCGATCGGCTGGGTATCGCACCGCGTGCTACGGGAAGTGGCACCTGGGCCATCACCCGAAATTCATGCCGACGGAGCACGGTTTTGATGAGTTTTACGGCTATCCCTACAGCAACGACATGTGGCCGCTGCACCCATCCAACCTTCAACGCAAGAAGAAGGACCCCAACGCCACGGGGCCCTGGCCGCCCTTGCCACTGCTGGAATCAACGACAGGTTCACCTCCCACGGTGCTGAAGGCCGACGTGCAGCCCGCGGACCAAGAAGGCATGACCCAAGAATTGACCAAGCGGTCGGTTGCCTTCATCAAACGAGCTTCGGACAAGCCCTTCTTCCTGTACTTGCCGCATCCCATGGTTCACGTTCCGCTCTATGTTTCGGAACAGTTCAAAGGCAAGAGCGGGGCCGGCCTTTTTGGAGACGTGATGATGGAGATCGATTGGTCCGTTGGTCAGATTATCGATGCCATCGAGTCGGTTGGTCAAACGAACAACACCTTGATCGTGTTCACGAGTGACAATGGTCCCTGGCTCTCGTACGGCAACCACGCAGGAAGCGCCGGACCGCTGCGAGAGGGAAAAGGGACCATGTGGGAAGGAGGTTACCGCGAGCCCACCGTGATGTGCTGGCCAGGAACCATTCCCGCCGGAACGACCACCGACACACTTTGCAGCACCATCGATCTGCTACCAACGCTGGTCGAGATCACGGGCGGCGATGCTCCCGAACGAAAGATTGACGGTTCTTCCATGTTGTCGATCATGACGGGAGAACCAGAGGCCACGTCCCCCCACGAGTCCTTCGCAGGGTACTATGCTGGCGGTGAGCTACAGATGGTACGCGACGACCGATTCAAGCTCGTCTTCCCTCACCGTTATCGATCCCTTGGCGATCGGGAACCGGGGCGCGACGGGATGCCCAATGGCTACCAAATGGTGGCAACCAAGCAAGCGCTCTATGACCTGGATTCCGATGTCAGCGAGACAATGGATGTGTCCGAGCAGTATCCGGAAGAGCTTGCCCGTCTTCAGGAAGCCGCGGAGGCATATCGTGATGAACTGGGCGACAAGCTGCAAAAGCGCGATGGCCCCGGACTGCGCGAACCAGGACGCTTGGGGCCGGAGGATGCTCGCTTGGTTTGGTAGCTTCTATTCGTTCGAGATCGCCATTTCAAATTGGGCTGCGATAAGTCGTTGCCGTCACTCGCGTTGGCTGTACGTCACTCTTCGGTCGCCAATTCGGGAAACACATCGGCGTCCAGGTTTTCTCGCCGAATGATGGCCTTCAGTCGAATCAGGAAGTCGCTTTTCAGGTTGGCCACTTGTTGCTGCGATAGCTTCAACATCTCGGCGACTTCGCTGTTGGAACGACCCACCACGAAGAGCAGTTCGATCGCTTGTAGCTTGGACCAGTTGTCCGTCGAACGCCATCGTTCGATCTGATCCTCGATCGCGCTGGCAATCGCCGTCTCTTCAATCTGACGCCGCTCCACACTCCTGACGATCGAACTCGCACCACGGGCGGAGGCTGGAATCCCTGGATCGCCCGGCCCATCTTCACCTGCCGTGGATGAACCCAACAGCGGCAATGTCGGGCGCCGTCCACTCTTGCGCAGATGATCCGTCAACTTGTAACCGCAGATTGAGAAAAGATAGTTCTCCAGTCGACGTCGCCGGTCATAGTTTGGGAGAGACGTCAGAAAGCCCACGAGGGTTTCCTGAACGATGTCCTCCGCGGCAGTTCGATCCCCCAGGCGCCGAAAAGCATAGGCAAGCAGTCGGCCTTCATACTGATCAATCAACGCCTGCCAAGCTTCTCCGTCCCCCTTCTGGATTCGGTCGATCCAATCAGATTCGCTGTCATCATTCTCATTGTTGTTCATCGAACATATCCTCCCCACTTCAAGCTAACTGAGAACCAAGGAGGGAACCAGTCGCCAGTGGGGCGCGGAATGTGCGAAAGAAACAAGATGAGCCGCCTTTGCCAACTCAAACATTCCGCATCGCTTTGGGCTTCTCGACGAGGTGGTGTTCGCCAACGAGTCGATCGACAGGTTCGAGCTCTGATGGCTTGCCCGCATACGCTAGAAACGCGATGGAGTCACTGCATGGCCGCCGACCATGCAGTGACGGCGGCCAAGAGCAACTGAGCAAGTCCAGCAAGACGCAACTTCCGGACATGCTTTTCGTGAACGGAAGCGATCTGTGCGCGTCCAATTTCTGGGACCAACGTGAATACGAAAGCCTTGATCAGCTGAATGTACCCAAAGAGGGTCAGGGGAACGCCAAAACCGCTCCACACGGAATGCGTGACCACCAGAATCGAACCCCATGCGAGGCTCATCAAGGCGATCAACATGACACCTTGATCGCGGTGCGACGCCAGCTGCTGAAAGAAGGCAATGATGAGTTGGGGCCGGAAAAGGTGTGTCAGCCCGATGACCGTGAGTTGGATGGCCAGAATCAGCTCGATCTGTGATGTCATACCGCATTTCCTCGATGAATCCTGTCCATGAAACATCGGTTGACAGACCCGAGAGGGTGAACCATATTTTGCCAACGATGTGCGGTGCCGTTCAGGACGATCTTGTCCTGGGCGAATAACAGGGAACTTCGGTGTGATTCCGAGACGGTCCGGCCGCTGTATCCAACTGGCTGTTTGTGTCGAGCAAACGGTCCCTCACTGCTTTTCTTGTGCCATTGTTGCGGGTGCCCAATACAGGGTTCACCGCGACGAGAAGGCGAGCAGGGAGTCGTTGGGAAGTCAGAAGACCTACCACACATCGGACGTCAGGGGATCTTCCGGATTGAGATCGGCGTCATCGTTGCCTTCGATGTCCGTGCTCGCGTGAACGCCATTGGGCTTGGTTGCATGTCAACAAGCCAGGGTTGTTTGCGAACACGTCACGCCTGGTTGCCATGAAACGGTCCTCGCCGCGTCGCTGTGGATTCACCTTGATTGAACTCTTGGTCGTGATTGCGATCGTGGGCTTACTGGTGAGTTTGTTGTTGCCTGCCGTCCAGTCGGCGCGCGAGGCGGCCAGTCAGATGCAATGTCGGAGCCGTTTGCATTAACTTGGACTGGCACTGCACAACTATCACGCGCAGTTCGGTCACTTCCCACCCGGCGCGATCGAAGTACGCCCCCAAGTTCCGGACGGTCGGCAGTTCGCATGGTCCGCCTTCCTGCTACCGCAATTGGAGCAGGCACAGGTCGTCAGTCGCATCGATTTCTCCTACCCGTATGACGCACCGGAGAATGCGGAGATTGCTTCGTCAGTGATCCCAACTTTTCTGTGTCCATCCACGCCGCGTGATTCGCAGCCAATCGATGGATTTGGGGCGACTGACTACGGCGGTGTCTATGGCGAGAGGATTGAAACAAACAACACGCCCCCACGCGGGATGATGATCCATGATGAAGCGCTTCGTTTCCGGGACATCTTTGACGGTTCGTCTTACACGCTGATGCTGGCGGAAGATGCGGCGTTTCCCGATGGTCAGTGGATCAATGGTCGAAACCTGTTCGATCAAGCCTTCGCGCCCAACGCGGCGCCGGCATTCGAGAACGACATGCGTAGTTTTCATCCCGGTTTGGTGATGACGCTCCGCAGTGATGGGGCGGCACAGGTGGTGGTCGACCAGATCGATCTAAAGATCCTTGCGGCCCTATGCACTCGAAACGGTGGAGAAGTCATCGATGCGACGGACTTATAAGCACGCTTTCAAGGATTACGACCTAACAGCCACACCATGAATCATCGCAAACGATCAAAACAGCGTCGCCGCCTCGGGCTGCTGCAGTGTTTGGAAGACCGCCGGATGCTGGCAGCAGGCCCGTTCGCGCCCCCGGCGGGACAGGATGGAACCACCGCCATCAGCCTGGATGACCCCCGGCTGATCAGTTGGGCAGCGGGCGTTGCTGACTATTCGCCTGGAAGCAACGTCGACCCTGAATGGACGGACACGAACGAAGCGTTGGGGCCGGCCGAAGGTCAATTTGATAGCATCGTCGCCTTGGGACGCGGTGGGTCGATCACGTTAACCTTTGACGATCCGATCCGCGATGGCCTGGGGGATGATTTTGCCGTCTTTGAGAACTCGTTCTCCGACAATTTTCTCGAGCTGGGATTCGTTGAAGTTTCGTCGAACGGCGTCGACTTTGTGAGGTTTCCAAACGATTCCTTGACTGCGGAAGCGGTGGGTGCGTTCGGCGAACTGGATGCCACCAATGTCAACGGCTTGGCGGGAAAGTATCGCGGTGGATTCGGCGTTCCATTCGACCTGGAAGTCCTTGCAGATGAATCGGAGATCGACGTCAGCCGTGTGACTCACGTCCGTCTGGTCGATATTGTTGGCGACGGTAATACACTCGATAGCAGCGGCGATCCGATCTTTGACCCGTATCCGACCACGGGCTCTGCTGGTCTGGATGTCGACGGCGTTGGCGTGATCAACTCGGTCCTCTACGCCTCAACACTTATCGACTTCGAATCTGCCGCGAGTCAGATCGGAGGCGATGGTTTTGCCAACAACGCGGGCGGTGGTGATTTCCAAGTTGATGATCTGCTTCTCAACAATGACTTCAACACGACGTTTGGTAGTTGGAGTGGTTGGTCCTTGTCACAAACGACGAATACGGTGACACCGGGATTCGGCAATCAATACAGTGCCTTCCCAGGATCGGGCGCGAGCGATTCGGCCACTTACGCGGTGGGGTACTACAGTCAGTTCGGTTCTCCCGATGTTTGGCCGACGCTTTCGATCCGTGACGGACTGCCACTCACGTTCGAATCGTTCGAATTCACGAACACCACCTATGCCGCGCTTTCGATGCGCGATGGTGATGCGTTCGCAAAGCAGTTCGGTGGACCTTCCGGGCAGGATCCTGATACGTTTCGGCTGATTGTCGAATCACTTGACGTCGATGGCAACGTGCTTGGCGAGTCGGATGCCTTCCTGGCCGACTATCGCCCCGCGAATTCGGCGGATGACTTCATTCTGGACCAATGGACATCTCTGGATGTTCGTTCTTGGGATGCCGCTGCGTTGCGCATTCGCATGGAATCGACCGACGTCGGTCAATTTGGCATCAACACGCCCACCTACGTCGCTGTCGACAATGTTCGCGTGCGCCGGCCATCCGTCGCGTTTGATGTGAGCAACCCACGACCAACCGAAGGCACAACGTTGACGGGCCGCGTGACACGCGGTGGTCGTGATACGAATGGCTCCGTCTCGGTTTCGTTGACGACCGACGCTGACAACGTTTCGATCCCCGCGGTGATCACCATTCCCGATGGGCAACGCTTTGCCGAGTTTTCGATTGAACTTTCAGATGATGAGCGAGCGGGCCCAACGACGGAGGCCTCGATCACCGCTTCCATTGAGGGGATCCCCGCAACGACGCGGGATATCATCATCGAGGACGATGACGCCTCGAAGCTAACGCTCACGCCTGAGACAAGCGAAGTGCGTGAGGGTCAGCCAGGTGTCACGTTTCGTGTTGAACGAAACTCGGAGGACATTGCCGACGCCTTGACCGTCACCATTGTGAACCCGGATTCATTGCGATTGTCAGCTCCCCTTTTGGTCACCATTCCCGCCGGACAAAGCGGAACCAACTTTGTCGTTGAAGCAACGGACGATGACCGTTTTGCTGCCAACGAAGATCTCACGCTGGAGGTGATGGCCGAAGCTTTCGATGGCGAATCCGCGCTGCTAACGTTGGTCGATAACGATGTTCCGACGCTGAGCCTCAGCGCTGAGACGACCCTGCTAGACGAATCAAACGCGAGCCAAACGGTGGAGGTGACCGTCGAACGCAACCTGTTTGATCTGGATGACCCGCTACTGGTGGAACTGGTTGCACTGGATGACGGGCCTGTCTCATTCGTTGAATCTGTTACCATTCCAGCGTTCCAACGGAGTGTGTCATTCCTGGTCTCCGTCAAAGATGACATGACCGTGAACGCAAGCGATATCGTCCGTTTGCGTGGTCGCCAGGAAGGTTTCTTGAGTGGAACGATTGCACTGACCGTCATCGACAATGACCAGCCACCCGGCATACGGCTGTCGATCGATCGCGATGAAGTTCTAGAATCAGATGGAGATCATCGAGCCGATTTTGAAGACCTTTCGCCGGTCGTCCCACCGCTCGGTTTCCGAAACAACGCCGGCGAAAGCGGCGAGTTTGTCTCGGGGGGGCTTTCGTTCTCGAATAGCTTTGACAACTCGTTCGGCTTTGACTCCTGGTCAGGATTCGCACTGAGCAAGGTCCAGGACTCGACCACACCCGGCTTCTTCAATCAGTATGCGGCCTTTCCCGGCGCCGGTGCCGAATCCAGCACATACGCCGTTTCCTTCGCATCGTCTCCGTCCGTCATTCAACGTGATGATGACTCCGGTCCCTTTGAGTCGCTCGCGATCACGAACACCACGTATGCGGCGTTGTCGATGCTCAATGGTGACGCCTTTGCAAAGAAGTTCGGTGGCGAAAGTGGCGATGACGAAGATTTCTTCCGAGTCACGATCACCGGCCGTGATCGTGACGGCGAATCCACGGGCGAGATTGAGGTCTTCCTCGCCGACTATCGATTCGAGAATGCGGATGATGACTTCATCTTGGATGATTGGTTGACCATTGATCTGACCGGTTTGGCGGACGCAACCTCGCTTTCGTTTGCCTTGGATTCAACCGATGTCGGGCAATTCGGAATGAACACGCCCGCCTACTTTGCCATTGATAACGTGACCACCGCTGCGACCGAGTCGGCAGCCACGCTGACCGTCGAGCGCATCGGTGACAATTCGGAATCTGCAACGGTCGCCCTTGGTGTCGATGATTCTCGGGTTTGGTTACCACAAGAGTTGGTTTTCGAACCTGGCATGGAACGCATGGATGTCCCGGTGAACCTATGGGATGACGCGTTTTATCAGGGAAACACGTCCGTCACGTTCTCAGCCGTGGCGACTCAACTGGGATCCGATTCGATCTCGGCTGCAATCGTCGACAATGAGGAACGCAAGCTGTCACTGGTGGCTGTACCCGACGCAATCACGGAGGAAATCATTGAGGGCGTTTCCGACGGCGCTGGTGTCTCGGACCAGGTCTCTTGGATCCTGCATCGTAATGATGCGGTATTGACCAGCGAGCTCTCGGTCGGGACGTCGATCTCCGGCAGTGGGCGTGTGACGCTACCAAGCAACCTGACGATTCCCGCAGATGACGCCTCCGTGCTAATACCCGTCGTGCTTGCAGCGGATGAGGCGGTGAATCCGGTCACGCTCGAACAGCTAACGGTTGCAGCGGAGGGCTATCCCGATGCGACGTTAGACTTCGATTACGCGGATAACGATACGGCTGGGATTCAGTTTGTGTCGTTGGATACTGAGAACGTCTTGAATGCTCCCATCACCGTCATGGAGTTTGCGGATGCAATTGGCTTCGGTGTTCGCTTATCGTCTCAGCCAACGGGCGATGTGAACGTGGCGTTGAGCGTGGCGTCTGACGAAGCCGAACTGTCCGCCTCGAATCTCGTGTTCACACCGGTAAACTGGGATTCGCCTCAGGTGTTGACGGTCAACGCGATCCCAGACTTTGAAGTTGAGGAGACACTTGAAACGTTGTTGCTGGCAGAGGTGGTGTCCGCCGAGCAGGACGACGCCTACCGCATGTTGCAGCCAGCCGAACAGGAATTCCTCGTTATGGATGGATCGCCCGGACGCGTCGCGATTGTTTCGTCCGGCGAGAATGGCGGCGTGGACCTCGTTTGGGCCCGAGAGAGCGATCCAATCACGCTCGAGAGCCTCACGCGTTTTGATGACGTGCGTCTCGCCACGGGCGACGGAGATCAAGAGTTCTCACTGGCGGATCTGCAAGATCACGTCGGTTTGATTGTGGTGGATGCGGGCACCGGAGACGATCAGGTTTGGTTGGACTCGTCGCGGTTTACGTATCTTGACGGTGGCGCCGGGATGGACGAACTCGCCATCGCCAGCTTCGACCGCGGAGAAGACGCGACGCTTGTGGACCTAGGGCAATGGCTCACGAACCGAGTCGTTCGGTTCGAGGTGATTTCAATCCTGGATGATGCGCTCACGGATACCCCTCGCTTGTTGCTGGATTCAGAATCACTGGACGCGTTGGTTCCACCGGTAGCGAATCCATTACAGATCGATGTTTACTCGACAACGACGATTGATATCTCGGGCAGGTGGACGCTCCAGGCCCCGACGGATTCGGGAGATCAATGGGCTCAGCGGCTGGTCAGTGACCGCGTGATTGTTCACATCGTGACCAATGCGCCGTGGCAAAACGCGGTTGACCGGTTTGATGTCGATGCAAGTGGCAATGTGTCCGCGGTGGACGCTCTGCGTGTGATCAACCGACTCAACAGCCAGGAAACAGAGACGCTTGACGCCCCCAGCGATGCTGGTGAACCTCACCAACGTTATTACGACGTTTCCGGTGATGGTCGCGTCACGGCTTTGGACGCTTTGCAAATCATCAATCGGCTCAATGACCCGTCGGTTGAAACCTCGGAGGACGGTTCCGGTGAACCAATCACGCCCGAGGTAAACCGCACTGTCAGCAACGACTCGCAGCCATTGACGGCACAACGTTCAACCAGTTCGCGTTTGGCCAAGCAACCGGTGCCCTCCACCGACGAGAAGATCGGACCACCGTTCATCAGCATTCCCACGAGCACCAAGACCCAAAGTCGGGTCGTTGCCTTGGAGTCCGTTTTTGCGGGAATAGATTCATGTGAGGATGATCAATCCGCCGACCGGATAGCCGATCCCTTCACCTTGATGGCGGAATCGACACGGGAAATCGAATGCCTTTGGAACAAGGAGGGTTCATGAACGACAGTGCCCATTTGCATGAGAACCAGGCTCACAAAATCACTCCCGAAGGTGGTGAACGTGAGAGTCCCAGACGGCTCCAGGCCCCTGAATCACCCTGCGTTGGGATCTGCCGGGTCGATGCGGAACGGATCTGCCAGGGCTGCTATCGCGATCTGTCCGAGATCGGACGATGGAGTGCCGCTACCGCACGAGAGAAACACACCATCTTGGATCGCGTCGAAGCACGAAAGGCGGTGGCGCCCCCTGGAGTGTTCTCGTTGGAGAAGCAATCCCCGTGATGTCACAACGATGGATCAATCCGTCGCGGCAGGTGTCTTCGTGTCGGTTTGGGTCACCGATTCGATGATTCCCCTAGCAAGCGAATGCAATCCGAACGGAACTGAGCGTAGCCAAACCCAATCGTGAATAGGCAGTACACCACGATTGACGCCGGATGGGTTCCGGCGGCGAGCAAGCGCGGCGTGTCCAGAAAGCGATCACCTGACAGCCACGCCAACGCCAGGTACACGCCATTTGCAACCATGCAAAAGTCAGCAATAAACCAAGCCCAGTGTTGACGGATGATCGACGCGGCTAGCAGCGGGACGGCAACGCCAAGCAGCGGGCCGGACCAAAGGGTCACAAGTGGATTCGGATCCGGTGAGTGCATGCTGTAAGGCAACCGCCACGGGGCGAGATCAAAGTCGGTGAGCGTCGCTCCGCAAGTCATGCCGCCGACAATGTGCCCACATTCATGGGTGAAAGTCATCACGACCCAAGCGATCACAACCAATATGGCAAGAACGGCACAGCGACGTATCAATAAGGTGGCCCACTAGAGAACGAGGAGGATGGGTTGCAATGATCGTAGCTCGGCTCTCCGAGCCGAGATTTCACGGCTCGGAGAGCCGTACTACGCCCTCAGGTGGATCGGATTGTTTTCCCCGGCTCTATGAGCTGACGAAGGGTCCGAAGGATGCGATCACATTGTTTCCGTCAGGAGTGAAGATCGGGGTCGCGTACGACGACGTTCTCGGGTATTCCATCAAAACTGAATGCGGACTTCTCAGCCGTTGTCAATATTGAAACGGAGATCGGTCGTCCTTCCACAACGCCTGTTATGACGAGCGTTTTGTCATTGGTCTGCCAGTCAAGCGACAATCCGTCGAACACTCGCGGAGAATCTGGATCTGGCTCGATCATCTTCAGGGAAGCGATTCCCTTATCGACGTCCATGGTCGCCGACGCAGAACCCTTTTCTTCCTTTAGGGGGTCCACGAATGCCACCCGCCTTTCGCCACCCTTGCTCCACTCGAAGTGGTAGCTCAATCGGCTGAAAGGCGATTCCGCCGGAGAAAACACGTTCGAAATCTTGCCTGTCGCAAGGTCGTACAGACGCAAGCATCTTCTTGTTTTGGCCATCGATGTCGATTTTCCAGATGGATATCCCATTCGCCCCGTCCTTCTTGGCATACTTCGGGGGTCTGCTAACGACCAACTTGGTCGCGTCGGGGGAGAAGGGTCGAAGTGGAGTTCCATTCAGTTCGCAGACATGCAGCAGAAGGCGATTGGGATGCGATGGATCGACATCCGTTGAGTTGTCTTCGGCAGAACCTTTGACTGCGAACACGAAGATCGCATGGGCGATCAAGCCAACGCGAGAGTGCTTGAGTAGCATCATCGATGCTCCAGTAGAGACGAGGAATCGGGTAGGATTCTTATACTCGGCGAACGATGGCGAGCAGCGGCCAGAGCCGTTGATTTTCGATCTGAGAAACCAAGCACGCCTGGCTTCATTGAATCGCCTGGTCCTGCCTCCTTTGCTGGTCCATCCGGCTTTATCGTGGGTGAAGCCGGAGACGCGATCATCGATTGTCCTGGGCGATGAGAAATGGCGTGCGCCGACGATTTTCCCGGGTTGTTTGTAACGCAGGGTGCTGGAATTCGCTCTGGGAGGTGTTGCCCGATCTCGATCCAACGCTCCCTCGCGAGAAACGACGATGAAATCGCTCTTAAACACCGTTGCCGTTTTGGTATTGACGCTTGGAACTTGGGGGCCTGCAAACGCGGGCGAGAACGCCCAGGAAAGCGAAACAAAAGCAATCGTGACCATAAACGAGCTTGAATCACTGGTAACCCTGTTCGAACTCGTCGAGGACTCGTTCCACCAAGCGGTGAGTGAAGGGAACGTGGACCAAGCGATTCGGCTCGCGAACACACTTGCGGAGCTCGAGGCAACGCTTAGCTGGAGCCTGTTGGTCGACTCCAATGTTTGTCGCGACCGAATTTCGGGTACCAGCCTGGGAAGCGGTCGGGCCAAAGAACTTGCGGGTGCGGGTCTGGGAAGCGGACGGTGACTCCTCGGACCATGCGCCTTTGCAAAGGGAGCACTTCCTTCGCACTCTCGAACGAATCCTTGAACCGAAGCACACGCTTGCGGCGCACTGGCAGGCGGTTCGCTCCGTCCTTTCGCCATGCTCCTATAATCCACTACTTACTCACCTGATCGGTTTGCGAGCTTGTTCGTGAAACCAATGGCCGTCACTCCGTTTTGAAGGGGACAAAATCGTGTCAAAGAAACGCCAGTTCATCCGGGGAATCGTCTGCGTCCTTGTTTTCTCATTCGTCGCCGTGTTCGCGACCGATTCTGCGGACGCAGCCAATCGCAACCGCATTTGGGGGTGGAGTCAGTCGACCCAGCAGCGGCAAGTTCGCTGGTTTTCCTCATCGCGGACTCGCCCCACCTATCGTACATCGACGCAGACAAGTCGTAGCTACCGTAAGCCGGCTCGGCGATCGGTATCGCCGCTGCCCGACTCCGCACTCCCGTTCTATTACATCCTGGGCGGTCCGACAAATTATTCAGGCTCAGGACACTGATTGAACGAGCGCCGGTCGTTCGCGCTCGAACGGATGTCAACGGTTGGGATGCCCCTCGCCCCGCGCTCAGGAGAGGGCGTCCCTGATTACCCTGCCATGGACATCTGTAAGGCGAAAGTCGCGACCGGCGTGCCGGTACGTCAACTGCTCATGGTCTAGTCCAAGTTGATGCAGCAACGTCGCGTGCAAGTCATGCATGTGCACTTTGCCTTGCACTCCGGCGAAACCAAACTCGTCGGTTGCACCGTGGGCGAAACCAGGACGAAATCCGCCACCGGCGAGCCACACGGTGAAGCCTCCCGGATTGTGGTCGCGTCCCGTCCCGTTGTTTTGCGAGTACGGCGTTCGCCCGAACTCGCCGCCCCACCAGACGATGGTGTCTTCGAGCAAGCCGCGTCGACCGAGGTCGGCCAGCAGAGCGGCAATGGGCTGGTCAACAGCGGCAGCGTGCTTGGCATGTTTGGGCAGGTTCGAATGTTGATCCCAGGCAGGATTCGCCGAGTTATCTCCGTAGTTGACCTGGATGAAGCGAACACCGGCCTCGCAGAGCCGTCGGGCCAGCAGGCAACGGCGACCGTAAGCCCGCGTCTCCGGGTTATTGATGCCGTATTCTTGCAATGTGGTTTCGGACTCGTTGGAAAAGTCCAGTAGCCCCGGTGCAACACGCTGCATACGCCAAGCTAGCTCGTAAGATTGTTGGACCGCTTCGAACTCGCTGTTTTGGACACCGCGTCGCTTGATCTGGCCTGCGTTGAGGGCTTGAATAAGTTCCAGCTGGGACCTCTGTCGTCGCAGATCAGGCGATTGGCGTACGAGACTTTGGATCGACAGTGATTCACTCTCGGCACCACCGACGGACGTGCCTTGAAAACGTGCGGGCAAGAACGCGCTGCCGTAGTTGCGCGGTCCACCGTTGCCGATTGAAGGCGCAATCGTCACGAATCCCGGCAAGTCGGCATTCTCGGTCCCCAGCCCATAGTAGACCCAGGATCCCACCGAAGGACGCACAAAGTTGGTGGAGCCGCAGTGCAAGAACAGGGTCGCAGGCCCATGTGCCACGCCATCGGTGTGCATCGCATGCAGGAAGCACATCTGATCCACATGCTTGGCAGTCCTCGGAAACAGCTCGCTGACATGTCGACCGCTTTCACCATAACGTTGGAACTTCCAAGGCGACTTCATGAGACGTTGCTCGGAGCCTCGCTTTCCGGTTTTGGCAAACTCGCGGGCGTCGTTGAACGGGATCGACATGCCATCGCGTTGGGCCAACGCCGGTTTGTAGTCGAACGAATCGACCTGGCTGACCCCGCCCTGCATGAACAGGAAGATGATTCGCTTGGCTCTGGGACGGAGATGAACCTCTTGCCGATCTGCCGCCGCGCCAAGTCGCGCGGTTGGGGCGTCGGCGGAAACCGATTCAGCCGCCATGGCCCCCGCTGCGAGCGTCGCGAACCCGCAGGCCGATTGACGTAGCACGGCACGGCGCGCAAGCCGGATTCCCTCATTCGTGTCTTCTTCACTCATTCCAAATACCGAAAGTCAATGGAAGCGAATAGTGATTGGATGATATCGGCAAACCGTTCTTGCAGTGACATGCCGGTGTGAGCAACGGCCATGTACTCCAGGCAGGCCTCCAACTCTGCCTGGCTTGGCCGACGCCCGATGCACGCCGTGTAAACCTGGTCTAGGGCGGTCTCGAAGCCTTCGACTTCCGCGGCCTGACCAAAGCGTTTTGCCGCAGTGTCCGCACGCTGAATGACCCAGGGATGGTTCATCATGGCAAGCGCCTGCGGTGCAACCGTGCTACGAGCACGCTCGCCAACGGACACGCTCGCGTCCGCAAAGTCAAAGGTCTCATAGAGGTCCGGAAGCGAGTTGCGAAAGACCGGAAGGTACAAACTTCGACGCAGCGATTCGTGCCTGTAGTTGTAGTCCGACTTCGTACCCGCGCGTATTTGGGACCCACCCATCGCGAGATCAAGCTCGCCACTGACGCTCAACATAGCATCGCGGATCGACTCGATTGGCAGACGCTTGAGGCTGCCGGAAGCGTAGAGCCGGTTGTGGGGGTCAATGGCATGAAGCTTGACGTCATGTGTGACTGAGCGTCGATACGCTTGACTGAGGACAATCTCGCGGACCAGTCGTTTGGTTGACCAACGGCTCTGGATCAATTTCGTCGCCAAGTAGTCCATCAGCTTGGGATGTGACGGTGCAACTCCCGTGGTCCCGAAGTTGTTTTCGGTTTCGACCAACCCATCGCCCATCAGCCAGGACCAGAGTCGATTGGCGTACACCCGAGCTGTCAGTGGATTCTGTGGGTCAGCGATCCAATGGGCCAGCTGGACTCGGCCGCTGGCATCCCCGTCGATCTGATTGCGAAACATCGCAGGTCGGCCAACGGCGGTCAGGAAGCCACGTGAAACCATTTCGCCCTGTTGGTGCACGTTCCCGCGAACCCGGATCGCGATCTCCTGTTTGGGTTCACCTTCTAGGATCGAAAGGTATCGAGGCCGAGCATCGAGGGACCGTTGGACCTCCTTTTGCCGTGCCTGCAGTTCGTCTCGCCTCGCACGTGTCCGTGTCAGACGCTTTCGCGTTTCGGTGTCCTCGGTTGCGCTGGCGAACTTCCGTGCGGCGGTCCGATCCTCTTCCGCAAGGCGAAACTGCATCGCGTCGGCGATGACGTAACCGTCGGCGCCTTCGTTTGAGACGATCACAAACGATTGGCCCTGTTTCTCAAAAGGATAAACACCCAGTGAAACCCATAAGCCCTCTTCGGCCGGTTGTTCACGTTGATTGACGACGATGGTTTTGGATTCGTTGGCGCTGAAGACGGTGACGCGCACGTTGGTGGCGCGGTTGGCACTGGCCGAGTACGCCATGCGAACCTCGTACAAGCCCGACTTGCTCAGCTCCGGTTCGAAGGTCACCGATTTGTCGCCTCGCCCAGAAGATTGATCATGCCGGTATCCTTTGCCGACATATTGTTTCAGTGACGTGGATTCCTGCCACTGACCGACAAACGTCGCTTGTGAATCGTCGACAACGACCCCGTCGAGTGCGTCGACGGCGATCACGGTCATGGAGCCTTTTGCGAAGCGAGCGTCTTGAGCCTGAATCGCCTTCAATTCCGCCGTGATGACTTTGAGCTGCGTTTCTAGATCCTGGTAACGACCTTCCCGTTCCATATCCAGTGGTAGCGGCCGTTCGATCCACTTGGACAGGTTTGCGTGTTCCAACGGAGTCGTCGATCGCATGATGGCGGCCAAGGCGTAGTAGTCACGCGTTGGGATCGGATCAAACTTGTGATCATGACAACGGGCACATCCGATTGTCTGACCCAGAAAGGCCCTTCCAATGGTTTCGAGTTGCTCGTCGATGTGATCAAACTCGAGCTTGGATTTGTCCTGGTCCTCCAGGTTCGAATTTCCGAGGGCCAGGAACCCCGTTGCGATCGCCCGCCTTTGTGTCTCGCGGAGGTCATCGACCGGCAACAAGTCGCCGGCAAGTTGATCTCGGATCATCTGGTCGAAGGGGCGATCAGAGGCAAACGCATGCACCAAATAGTCACGATACCGCCAAGCCTGAGGCAAAATGAAGCCTCGAAGCGTGATTGATTCGGCGTACCGAACCACATCCATCCAACGGCGCGCGAAGTGTTCTCCAAAATGCGGCGACGCTAACAATCGGTCCACCATCTTCGCGTAAGCGAGTGGTGAGGCGTCGGAGAGATAATCCTCCATCTGATCATCAGTGGGTGGCAGCCCATGAAGGTCAAACACCAATCGTCGCACGATCGCCTCCCGCTTGGCCGTCGGAGCTGATTTCAAACCGGCTTGCCGTATTTGAGTGTCAACGAAGGCATCGATGACCGAAGAAGATCGCCTGACGAGACCTGAAGCCGTCCTATCGCTGTCATCCTGATTGAAGACGCCCGTTGGCAATGGGTTGGATCGGATTGGCCGATACGCCCAGTGCTCGTGTGCCCGTTCAACGGGGAGACCACCCGATTCTTCGGAAGCGGAGACGCTCGCACTTGCCCGTCTTGGGTCGGCGGCTCCGTCAAGGATCCACTTGCGAAAGTCTGCGATCACTTCGGGCGCCAGCTGCCCGTCGGGAGGCATTTCCAGATCTGGGTCTTCGTAGGCGATTACCTTCATGAGAAGGCTTCTGTCCGGATCTCCTGGAATCAATGCGGGACCAAGATCTCCACCTTCGCGAATGGCGTCCCGCGAGTCGAGAAGCAGGTTGCCGCTCGCCTCCGTATCGCTCCAGTGGCATTCAGCGCAATGCTCAATCAAGGCCGGTCGAATCCGCGACTCGAAGAACGCGACTGTCTCGGCGGACGCCGACGCACTAACCGGATCTGGGACCCCTTCCGCATTGGCCGAGCTCGTCAACAACGAAGCCAAGCCAAGCCAGACTGCCACTGCGGGAACACAGCCATGCATCATGTACAAGGAGCGGCGTGGCGTGATGGTCGGGGATACCAGGTACAGGCGAAACATCGTCACATGGCGGGGTGAGAGGCGAGGCACCCATGATATTCCATCCACGCGGACGGAACCAACGACACCTTGCCAGATGCGCCGAAAGACTCGGCGTCCTTCGCCATCCCAGATCGACAGTCGATTCCGAGGCACGATAAAATTTGTACTTGATAGCTGCACCGAGATTCTAAGGAAGTAGAACGTGCCCAATGAGTGACAGACGCCTGATTTCCTCACTTGCCAGCTCAAAAGCCTTGAAACCCGCTGGGTGGAACCGCGGTTCAGGCGATGCCCGTTGTTACACGTTCTCGATTCGCTTCGTGCTGTATCTGACCGCTGTGGTTGCGATCGCAAAAGTCGCGTTCATGAGAGCGCCGTCCTTTGGATTTCTTTACAGTTTCGACGTGTTGTGCGTAGGTTATTTGTTCGGCCGGTTCGCGCGTGTACCCCGACGTTGGGCTCTCCGCGAACGACGGGGACTCCTTGACACCGCCCTAATTGTTTATGCCTGTCTGATGTTGCATGCGATCCAAGTGATTGGCGTGCACCTGTGACGGCTTTCCCAGCGGAACTCTGTTGGTAGCCGACTTCATCGAATGGGTCGCGCGTGGTGAGCCGGCTAACTGCCTGCGGGGTCAATCCGGACGAGCTACACTGGGCGGCCACGTTCGTGTGACGGAGCTCCGAGCATGCTTGATTTGCGCCCAGTTTGGGTCCCCTGAATTCTCCGATGTCCCTTTCGAGAAATCCCTTGAAGAACTTCTCCTTCGTTTTGTTTGTCGTTCTAGCCAGCAGCCTGTCCCCGAACGTGGTCGTTGCGCAACGCGATCCCATTCGTTTGACACATGGCCCCATGCTGGGGCATGTGAGGTCAGATTCCGTGACCGTGTGGGCGCGGACTTCGGACCCCGGTTCGTTTACGGTTCGCTATGGGACAGAGTCGCCCGACCCTCGAAACTCGCATGCATGGAAGGGCGAAAGTGCCGCCGCATCTACGACCATCGAACACGACAACACCGGGGTAGCGAAGCTGTCGGGTTTGTCCCCCGACACACGGTATCACTACCAAGTTTGGGTCAACGAGCGTCCCCATGGACTCCCAGGTTCGTTCCGCACCCTTCCAAGTGCCGACGTCACCCGATCGGACTTCAACCCCGAAGGGCTGTTCAACTTTCGATTTCAAATCGGCTCCTGTGCCAACCAAAACCCGCTTCATGGCATCGGGCATCGAACGCCAACTTACGAACACCTCAACGAGTCTTGGGCGGACCAATGTCACTTTCACATCATGAATGGGGATTGGTTGTATGAGGAGCTACGGGACTACCCGCCCGAGGCCTGGCGATTGACAAGCGGGATCGATCGCTTGCCACGCCCCGTCGAGATCATGCCGACCGTGGTGGGCGTTTGGGAAAACTACAAGTTGTACCTCTCACGCAACAACTCGCTGTCAACTTGGCATCGAAACGTTCCCAGCTACTTCACCTTTGATGACCACGAATTGGTCAACGACATCTGGGGAGCTTCCGAGGCCGGCAAACGCCATCGCCGCACCGTGTTTCGCGACATCGGAACCTACGCGTGGAATGACTATCTCGGTTGGGCCAACCCCCGTGTCAGCACACAGCCGCTTCACTTTGGTCGCGCGAGGTTGCAGGCAGGAAGCAACCGCTTGGTGGATCCTGACACGGACTTCACGCAGTTGCCGCTCGACGAGATGTTAAACCTGCATGTTCACTGGGGGACGGCAACCGCCGGGATCAACGACATGGCTTATGACAACGACGAGGGCAACGTGAACTCGTACGTCTATGACATTGTGCGTGTGGTCGATGCACATACTTTGGAATTGCACATGCCAGCGAAAGCCGACGACACGATCAGCTACTCAATCGGTCAACGTTCTTACGGGAAGTTCCGTGTTGCCAACTGCGACTTCTACCTCCTGGACACCCGTGGCGATCGTGACATGCACGATGTGCGTCAGCGTGACAAACCAGGAGTCTCGATGATCGGGCAAACGCAGCGTGAGTGGTTGCTGCAAGACATGGCCGAGAGTGATGCCGACTTTGCGTTCATCGTTTCAACCGTCCCCATGATGATTCCCCACAGTGGAGCTGGCGGCTTCGAATCCGATGCAGCCAACAAAGAAGAAGCCTGGACGGGTTTCATCGACGAACGCGAGATGCTGATTGACGCTTGGGACGAGATGGACAAACGCGTGTTCGTGATGACGGGCGACCTTCACAACAGCTTTGCCATCCAGGTCACAGACAATGTGTTCGAATTCTGCTGTGGTCCCCACAACAGCGTCAATCACGTGCCCAAGCTCGATGAGAGCGATCGCCCCGCGACTGGGCTCTTTCAGTTTGGTCCACGCGAGTGCGATATCCTGTGGAGCAGCTATATTCTCAGTGACCTGCCACGACTGGAACGTCTCTACCCACACTTCTGCGTCGTTCAGGTCAACAACGTGTTCAATCAGCCGCAAACCTTGTCGGGTGGTGATCGCTGGGTCGCTTTCCCGCACCCTCAGGTCGTGTTCCAGTACTATTCCGGTTGGACGGGTGAACTCGCCTATGCCCATTCGGTCTCCCTGCCGCGAAAGGCGCTGACGGTCGCAAAGTAGGGTTGGCCGCCGATCACGTTCACGCGGCGTGAACTGGATGGTCCAACTCGCCCCCGAAAATCTCCGGTGTGAAGGGGTGCACCACCCATGGGTCGTAGTTAAACTCTCCGGCTATGAATAAAGATCGCAACATCACCCGGATCGACCGGCAGACTTCGGGCGGATACTTGGTCCGCATCACGCGCAAGGGCAAATTGCACTCAGAGTTCTTCAAGGACTCGGATTGCGGTGGGAAGCGCAAAGCGCTTGTCGCCGCACGAAGTCATCGCGACAAGATGGAGCAGAAGCTGGCGTCGTACAGTCCCAAGCAATTGTCAAAGAAGGTGCGTGCCAACAATTCTTCCGGGACGCCGGGCGTTCGTTATGTGGAGGACACGGATCCGAGGTGGCCGTCCCAGCCAACCTATGGTTACTACGTGGCGCAGTGGAGCCCTAAGAAAGGCGTCCGTCGGACCAAGCGGTTTTCGGTTGCCAAGTACGGCAAAGAAAAGGCATTCCAACTCGCAGTTCGCGCTCGCAATCGTGGCGTGAACTCCATGGAGCAGTAGACCCGTCATTCCCGCTCGGTCGGGAGCCGCATTTCGACGACGCAACCGGCGACGGCGGATCGGATTTCCACCTGGCCACCGTGGAGCTGGACGATCGTATTGACCCGGGCCAAGCCCAGTCCCAGGCCGCGACCCGCCTCACGTCCACTGTAGAAAGGGTCAAACGCTCGCGACCGCTGTTCAGACGTTAGGCCCGGGCCACTGTCGGCAACTTGAAGCATCAGCGTGTCTTCGACTTGAGACGCGGTGATCTGAATGCGACCGCCCGATGCGATCGCCTGCAAACTGTTTCTTAGCAGTGCGGTCAGAGCGTCTGCTAACAGTGCCCCGTCACATTCGACGATCGCTTCGGTCGCGTTGAGTTGAATCTCGGTGTGTTGATCCCGCGCTTGATCAGTGACCGAATCCACCGCACGCTCCACGATTTCGTGGCACGCTACGGGCGCTATTTGGATTGTCGGCGGGTTTCCCAAGAACATCAGGTCGGCAATCATCCCATATGCCCGGTACGCCTGACCAACGATGCGCTTCAGCGAAGTGGCATGTTCTTCTGAGCAACCGGCGTTCAACAACCCTTCAGCTCGCGCGACGATGGAGGTCAATGGGTTGTTGACCTCGTGTGACATGCCATACGCCAGGCTGCGTGCCAGGTCCTGACGACAGCGCTGTTGTTCGGATTCAAACCTTCGCTGGAGTCTTTCCAGGCTCTCCGCTTGTTTTGCAACGCGCGCGAGGAAGCAGCCAGGGTGCTCCAATACATCGACCGGCTGATCATCGTGGCTCGCTTCGGATCCCGCGCGGATCGCAACACCACTCAAGAAGCTTTGCAGTTGTGACGGTGGCTCTGCACCGACGGCGGCGAGCCACAGATCCGCATTCGCCAAACGCGTTCTGAGCGGGCGTGTTTGAAAATAAGCCCACAATCGCTCTGCCGTGCGTTCGTCGACCGTGGACGCATCGTCAACGTCATTTAGCGGGACGAGATCATCGCTCAAGAAAACGCTGCGACCTTGTTGACACCACCAGTTCACCAAGTCGTCCAGCGCAATCTCACACGATCGCGGCAATCGTGATGGGTGAAAGCAGTCAAAGCCGTGCTGCAACGTTGTGAAGAGCAACAACGCCGAGTCTTCTGCCAAGGCGCGCTGCAACAACGTATCAAGACGACGCGATGCCGTGTCTTCGGGATCCGCCGTCAGTGCCATGCCAACGGCGATGACACTGGTGGGATGCAAGGGCAAACGCCAAGCGGACTCATGAAAGCCAACGCTTGGCAGAAAGACGCCCAGCTTTGACATCAGCCCATTGCACTGCGTTCGATCTCGAGCAAATCACAGGCACGCACCACCAAATCATCGATGGCGAAGGGCTTTTGCATGAAATCGTTGGCACCGGCCTCGCGAAGAGCGTCCACCTTGTTGTGCTCCACCATCCCGGAAATGCACAGGATTTTCACCATGTCGAGGGACGGATCACTCCGCACGCGTTGGCAGACCTCCTTCCCGTTGATGTCCGGAAGCATCACATCGAGCACAACGAGGTCAGGGCGAAACTCTTTCACGCCCATCCCTGCGTCGAAGCCGTTGTTGGCGGTGCGGATGTCGAAACGCCCATCGCGTTGAAAACCATCCAGCATCAGATCGACCAGGTCCTGATCGTCGTCGACAATGAGAAGCTTTTTCTTGCCACTCTCTAGGGCATCCGTGGGGATCCCATTGTCTTTCATAAACAGGTAGAGCTGTTCACGCGGGATGCGTCGGAACTTGCTGCCTGGAACGCGGAAGCCCTTCAGCGAACCGTTGTCGAAACAACGGATGATGGTCTGTTGGCTCACCTTGCAGATCTTGGCCGCTTCGCCGGTAGTGAAAACCGTTTTCGTGGTCATGGTAGGAACCATCCTCCCTGTGGGGTAGCACCATTACCGAATCGTTTCGCACAGGCGAGCGGTCCCATCGGGGCAAACCAGCGCCGCCGCATGCGTCGTAACATCACCAAAGACACTGGGCGATACAGGCCGCCGTCCTTCCCTGGCTTACCGAATTTCCGGATTCTACAACTCTGGGGGTTTGGGTCAAGATCGATTTCGCATCGATTGGGGATGCGCGGGGACTCTCACGAACCTGGCGGCCTGGGAGTGTTTGGGGCACTACGCAAAAAATGTGGGCAGATACCAAGCTGCGGCGGAGTCCTAGAGCACGCCCTTGGTGCTCGGAACGCCCGTACAGCGTGGATCCGGCTCGCAAGCCATGCGGATAGCGCGAGCCGTTGCCTTGAACACGCCCTCGGCGATGTGGTGTGCATTGGAACCATGGTGTAACACGATATGCAGGCTGCATCGCGCGTTGACGGCAAATGATTGCCAGAAGTGTTCCACCAATTCACTGTCGAACGTGCCGATTTTGGCTTGTTGGATGGGGGCCATGTAGACGAAGGAGTAGCGGCCACCGAAATCAATCGCGGCGGTGACCAGGCACTCGTCCATCGGCAGCGTGAAATGACCATAGCGCCAGATCCCGGTCCGCTCGCCCAGTGCACGGTCCATCGCTTGGCCCAGTACGATCCCGATGTCCTCAGTGGTGTGGTGATCGTCGACGTGCGTATCGCCCTTGGCATCGATCTCCAGGTCAATCACAGCGTGCTTCGCCAGCAGATCCAACATGTGATCCAAAAAACCGATGCCGGAAGAGCGACTGCCTCCGCCGACGCCATCCAGGTTGAGATTCATCGAGATCTGCGTCTCTCCCGTTGTTCTCGTCAGGGATGAACTGCGTGTCATGTCGGATTCGTTCACGGGAGTGGAGATCGCAAAAAAACAGCTGTGTCGGGAGACGATTGCGTGGGGAGTGAGCCGTGGAGGCTTGGAGTGCAGCCTGGATGCAGTCTAGCTGAGCCCCCTGAATCAGCCAGCAAGGGAATCAAGGTATCTCTCAATGAGCATCAAACACGCGTCGACTTCATCGTCTGTGCCGACGCTGATGCGGATTCCGTCGCCCCAACCAGGGAATTGCATGTAACGAATCAGAACTTGATGCCGTCTCAAATACTCGTAGATGGCCTCATGGCTGGCACCGGGATGTGTGCACCATACGAAATTCGCTTGCGACGGGGTCACGTCGAAACCCATGCTTTCTAGCGCGGCTGTCATCCGAGAACGCGTCGCATTCATCCGGGCGACCACATCCCGTAACCAGTCCTGTTGTTGCACCGCAGCCGTCGCCGCGGCGATGGAAAGAGCGTCGCAGTTGTAGCTATCCTTGATCTTCAGCAGCTCGCTGACGATCGATGGCTGTGCAACCAGGAACCCAAAGCGAATCCCCGCCAAGGCGTAGGACTTGCTGAACGTCCGCGTCACCAAAAGGTTTGGGTTCTCCTGGACCAAAGTCAACGCGTTGTCACTGGCGAATTCCACGTAGGCTTCATCGACCACCAGAGGGCACGGCAACTGGGTCGCAATTTGGTTCAGCGAATCATTGCTGACGACGGTTCCGGTCGGACTGTTGGGATTCGGAACCAGCGCTAGCTTGAGCCCATCATCGTCCAAACCGAAGGCCCGTGGCAGCGTGAAGTCTTCTTGGAAGGGAACTTGTTGCCAGCCCGCGCCTTGAATTTCCGCTAAAGTCCGGTAGAGGATGTAACTGGGGTAGGGCAACCGAATCTGCTCGCCTTCGCCCACATAGCCACGGACCAGCAAAGTCAGGATTTCATCGCTCCCGTTACCCGCCAGTATCCAGTCTGGTCCCGGCAACCCGAGAGCCTCCGCGGCCAAGCGGCGGAAGTTGCTTGCGATCGGGTCCGGATACCGATTGATAGGCCCCTGAGCCGCATCCCGGATCGCTTGGATCACGGCCTCTGGCGGCGGGTAGGGGTTCTCGTTGGTGTTGAGCTTCACCGTCTTGCCTGGCGCTGACTGTTCGCCTGGCACATATGGAGTCAGCTGAGAAAGAGCGGGCCGGAACAAAGGGGACGCCTGTTAGGAGTTGCTGACGAGAAATGAACGACCTGGCCCGGACTTTACATCAGCCGCTGAGCGTTAGCTCACGGTTCTGCGACCACACTGAAAATCGCGGAACAACCGGTCGCCAACGCGATTCGGCTCGTGGGCAGACTGTCATTGCAAGGTGATGTTGTAAACCCAGTGTTTCGCAAAAACCTATCGCTTTGTCTAATTTTGATTTTAGGGTTAGCCGAGGGCGTTAGCCCCGGTCACTACCGCGATAACCGGGGCTAACGCCCTTCGGCTCATCTAGGGAACCCCAATATTAAATGTGGACAAAGCACTAGATTCAAAATCGCTAGTTCGGAAGCAATATCCGGGCTAGAGGTCAGGGACTTGACGGGACCATGAAGGGGACACCAATCTCAGGCACGATCGGCACGGCCGATGTTTCCGCGCGAACACGATCCGCCCAAGTCTCCGCATCCTGGTTGATCGGGGGCCACGTTCCGTAATGACTCGGCGCGACCGCCTTGGGTTCGATCAATTTGATGGCTGCCAGACTGTCGTCGACCCCCATCGTGAACAGGTCGCCAATGGGGAGCACGGCCAGGTCGACATCACGAGCATAGAAGGGCATGTCACCGAACCACGCCGTGTCGCACGCAAAGTAGAGTTGAATCGTTGCCGTTTGGATTCTCCAGCCTCCTGCGACTCCGCCGTAGGATCCATCGGGGAGCGAACTGCTGTGTACCGCTGGCGTGAACTGCAGTCGCCCGAAACCCGTGTCGATCCCTCCCCCAGTGTTCATGCCAACGGGTTCGGGCGCAGCATCGCCGCCGACGCCTTGGGTCCCCAACCAGGTGGCGACTTCATAGTTGGTGTAAACCTGGGCTCCGTTCCTCCGGACCAGTTCCACCGCATCGGCGATGTGGTCGAAATGACCGTGTGAAATCAGCACATCGGTGACCTCTCCCAAAGACTCCACTGTCGCGGTTGCCGAAGGGTTTTCGGTCAAGAACGGATCGAGAACAACCCGACGATCCTCGACTTCGATCAGCCAGGTCGCGTGCGATAACCATGTGAGTTTGATCATTCGGATCTCAAGTCCCGAAACGTTGGTAGTAGGCTAGCGGGGATATCGCATCAGCCGCAGAGCTTCCACTCGCGCTTTTGCGACCACACTGGACATGGTGCGATAACCGATCGCTAACGCGATGCGGCCAATGTGCGGAATGTCATTCCAATGGGATGGCATCCGCCTAGCTTAACCACGAGGCATACCATCTGCCCATGGCGGCAAAACCGGCTGATGGTGCTCCGCACCTGAATACACGACGCTCTCCGATACAAACGATCGAGCCAAGACGGAGGGTATTTGCGGACGAAAACGCGCGTCATCTAGCCAAAGTAGTCGGACAATCCCGCGATCCAGTCCAAGGCCTCATCCAAGCTGGGGACCACCACCCCGCACTCACGTCCGGCTCGGTCACATTCGCCCAACGCGAGCAGCTCCTCATGGAGTTCGTGTGCGACCAAGCGACGCCGTGCACGATGACCGAGCGTGCGATCATGCCATTTGTGAGCCAACATGTGATGCTCAATCAACCACGTCGTTCGTGGGCTTATGAAGCCGTCGAGTGCTTCCAAGCCTGCGGTCACGTGGTCGCCCGGATCCAGCGCTTTGCCGACGTCATGCAGCAAGGCTGCCAAGAGAAAGTCTTCGTCGTAGGGAAAGCGCTCCTTGGCGTGGGTGAAAACTTGAAGGCTGTGATAGAGGGCGTCGCCCTCGGGATGATGTTGTGGCGATTGCATCACGCGTTCCAATGGAATCAGCAACGCGGCGAAAAGCGCCCAGCGGTCAGGCCGCGCATCTGATTCCGCCAGCTCTTGTTCGAGCTCGCTTGGTCCTCGTTCATGTTCGAACTCAATCAGCTTCTTGAGTTCTATCTCGGTGACCCTATCAATGGCACGCCCGGTGATCGAGCTCTTGAATCGGTGGCCCAATAGCTTCTTGGCGTAGACTGTGAGTTCGACTGGAAACTCATCGCGGATGTGAACGTGCTCAAAGACGCGTACTTGACCTTCTTTCACCAGTCGCTTCGTTTCGACGTCGTAACACACTCCCATCGAATCCAAGCGGTCCGTCACGACCGACACATGGTTGGCGAACAAATGAAGATCGATATCCGAGCCCTCCCGGATGCCGCCGGACAGGACGCTGCCAATCAGCCTCGGTTGAAACTCGGCTAGCTGCCGCATGTACCACAGAGCGCGAATTCGCATCGAGACCAGACGCGAATCCCTCGCACTCGTCTCGTGCAGGCGCGCAAACGTTTGCACCTGATGTCGAACCTCAGCATTGCTGGGCAACTCCGATTTCTTGATCCAACCCGACACGACCCGTCGTGCCGCTTTCTGCTTGGCCTGGAAATACTCGCTTTCCTCTCGCCAATAAAGAAGGCGAGCTGCCTCGTAGGCGATTTGCTGTCGCTGTTTGTCGTGGGACAACACTTCGGCAGGGTCGACACCGCTGCCATGAACTTAGGTTTGGATTGAACACATCGCATATGACCGCGACTTTTAGATGCACTCATCAGGCGGGACATGATCCCAGGCATTCGCGTGCACCCAAACGTGTGAGACCGTCTCACAAAGCCCGCCCATTTTCAAGCCCTTGCGCCCGCTTCGGCCCCGAATGCCAAACGTTTGACGCCCCTGAAATGGCTGGGCAAAGACTCACTCCGCGTGGCCATGCTGCCTCCCCTCTATGGGGATTCAGTTTGACTTTATAGATCCACTGCGTTAGTTTCGTCACCACTAATGGCCCCTTCGCCAGACGGTCCCTCATGAAGGGCGTCCTGGGGTCAGCGCTCTTCCTCTTCTCTCACTGACGATTCGTCGCGTAACGTTGTTTGGCGTTGCAGCGTTGTTGCGCATTCGAATTTTGGAGTCACAACATGCGTTGTTTCCAGATTCAGGTCGCGGCTGCGGGCATGCTCGCGGTGGCGTTCGGTTTCTTGTCGCACTCTGCGACCGCAGGAACATTTGAGGTTTCTTCTCGAACCGAGATGACCGATTTGATGTTGCGTATCCGTGCAACTCAATTCCTTCAGCGCGCGACCTTTGGGCCACGCGAGTCCGACATCGATGACCTTGTTGCCCGCATGAAATCAGGCGGCATTCGACGCGCCCTCTCTGAGTGGGTCGATGAGCAATTCGCCCTTCCCGCGTCGTCGCATGTTCAGATGGCGAAGGATATCGTCACCGCGGACGGATTCGAAGTCACCCAGTCAGGCATCGGAGCGCTTCGTTATCGTGACCATGCTTGGTGGCACATTGCCTGCACCGCAGATGATCAGCTGCGTCAGCGCGTGGCTTGGGCACTGTCACAAATCTGTGTGGTGGGTCGCACGGGCGCGAACTTTAGCAACGTGAACCTGGATCGGTACGGACAGCCACACCATCTCGGTGTTGCCAATTACTACGACATGCTGGTCAACAACGCGGACCAAACGTATCGAAAGATCCTCGAAGATGTCACGTTCCATCCCTGCATGGGAGTGTTTTTGTCGCACCTGCGAAATAACAAGGGCGACCCGGCGAACGGGATCTTTCCCGACGAAAACTATGCTCGCGAGATCATGCAGTTGTTCTCGATCGGACTGTATGAGCTACGCAGTGACGGGGTGATCAAGACCGACGCTGCCGGCGAACCCATTCCCACCTACGACAACGAAACGATCAAGGCGTTTGCGCGACTTTTCACCGGGTTCAACTACAACCGTACGACCCGATGGAACCAGAATCGCGCCAATTTGCACGAGCCGATGATCATCTACGACGAGATCCATGATTTCGGTCCGAAGACGTTGCTGAACGGCCAAACCTTGCAGGCGGACGCGGATGGCAAGACTGACATCCAAAACGGGCTGGACAATTTGTATTCCCACCCAAACGTGGCGCCTTTTATCAGTCGTCTGTTGATTCAACGCCTGGTTCGTTCCAATCCCTCGCGATACTACCTGGCACGGGTCTCGCGCGTCTTCAACAACAACGGCCAGGGTGTCAAAGGAGATATGAAGGCGGTTGTGAAAGCGATCCTTACGGACCGCGAATGTTGGGATTCCATTCGTGTGCGGCGGCTTCGAAACCCACTGCGGGTTCAAGTCCGGACCACCGGAACCGAACGCGTGAAGCTGATCGAGCCCGTCTTGGCCTATGCCCACCTGTTGCGCAACTATGAAACGCCACGTAGCGCCGATGGCTACTACCGCGTTTCCAACATGGAATACCACTGGGTCCAAGCGGTTTACAAATCGCCGAGTGTTTTCAACTTTTACCTCCCCTCGTTTCAGCCGGCGGGACCGCTTGCGACCTACACGCCATCCCGGCGTATTCCCAATGGAGCGATTGCGGCACCGGAGTTTCAACTTCAGACGGCTGTCGTTGCCAATCGCACCGCGAATCGATTCCGGTCAGAGATCCGTAACAGGGAAAGCAACCATTGGCTCTATCGTGATGCGAACAACGACGTTCAGCGTTCATACTTCGACCTCGATTTCTCGCAAGAGGAGACCATCGCTGAGAACGAAGGCGCGGCCGCGCTTGCTGAACATCTCGATCTCAAACTGTGCGGCGGGACGATGAGCGAAACCTTGCGTTCGGCGATCACGAACGCCGTCAGTGAAGACCCTGGAGCCCTCGAGAACCGCGTCACCGGCGCGATCATGGCCACTTACTTGTCTCCCGATTTCATGATCGTGGAATGATGGGACACGCCCACTTTGGCTTGCCCGCCTTTTTCTTAACGCTTCTTCTTTTCGACCGAGTTCCAATCATGAGATTTCAACCTAAGCACTCATCATCCAGCGTGCCTGGCTTCGCAAACTTCTCCCGCCGTGACTTTGTCAAATGGGCTGGCGGTTGTGGTGCCATGTCGTCGACATCGATTCTTTCCCAACTCCTTAGCCTGCAACTGACACAGACGGCAGCGGCCGACAGCGGTGCCGGCGAAGACTACAAAGCGATTGTTTGCCTGTTTCTGTTCGGGGGCATCGATAGCTTCAATGTCCTGACACCGTACGATCAGTCCGAGTACGACAACTATGCGAGTGTGCGGTCGAACTTGGCCCTGGATCGTGGGACCCTCCTGGAGATCGATTCCGGTCAAGAGAGTCGTCCGCTTGGTGTCCATCCCGCGCTGCCGCAACTCAAGAGCCTCTACGATTCGGGTGCCGCGGCGTTTGTTGCCAATGTGGGGGCGTTGGTTCGGCCAACGGATCAAAGCAACTATGAATCGGTGCAAAAACCGCTGGGTTTGTTCTCGCACTCGGATCTGCAGCAGCACTGGCAGACATCGATTCCGCAATCGCGTTCGGCAGCAACCGGGTGGGCTGGAAGAATGGCGGATTTGCTTTTGTCGACATATCCCGGCAATCCCAACATCTCCATGAACATGTCCTTGGGACGTTTGAACCTGTTTCAGACGGGAAGCGATGTGGTTCCTTACGTCATCAACAGCAACGGCGCCACCCCTGTCTCGGGGCTTGGCAACAACAATCCGAGCGATCGCGTTTACACGCGGATTATGAATGAGTTGTACCCGTCGGCTGCGGATAGTGAGCTGGGCGGGCTGTACAGTGATCTCCTGCAGAGGACCGTCGCCATCAACAAGAGGGTCAGCATTGACGCTGCGTTGGAGTTCAATGATGCCACGTCCGGCGATTCAAGCACCACGTTTCCGGACAGTGGCCTCGGTGATCAGCTCAAAATGGTTTCCCGTGCCATCGCCGGACGCAACACCTTGGGACAGAATCGCCAGATCTTCTTCGTTTCGGCGGGTGGCTGGGATCACCACGACGAAGTGACCAACAACATGGCCAACATGTTGCCCGGCATCGACGCGGCGCTCAAAGCGTTCTACGACGAAACGGTGGCACTGGGCGTCGCCGATTGCGTGACGACGTTCACGGCATCCGACTTTGCACGGACCCTCTCATCGAACGGGAACGGGAGTGATCATGCCTGGGGAGGAAACATGATCGTCATAGGGGGAGCCGTCAACGGTGCGACAACGTATGGCACCTATCCTTTGGACCTCAGTCTGAACAACGATCTCGATTTGGGACGCGGCAGGCTGATTCCGACGACGTCGGTCGATCTCTTGAACGCGGAACTCGCCCTTTGGTTCGGGGTCTCCGAAAGCCAGCTGGTCGACATCCTCCCGAACGTCCATTATTTCAATCGATTGGGTACCGGGGGTGCCCCGCTGGGATTCTTGGTTTAGACATCGATGCGGTGCGATCAATGCCAAAGAGCTCGCTGTCAATCGTGTGCGGAGACTATTTCGCTGCTGCGGAGGCAGGGAGCTTGTCGTCGTTTGTCAGCTTGTCGGCAAAATCCCTCTGCAATTTCTCGAGCTTATGGCAGGACCCTGACGATTTCGCGTCGTGGGATCGTGCGTGCGCCAAAAGATCTGCAGGAGCGTCTCGTATTCAACAACCCGCGGGTCGTACTCAAACTGCACGACTTCGACATGCCCTGTCCGTTTGGTGAGGACTTGCGCGTACGTGGGATCTTTGATGTACCCGCCCATGAAGCCTGGGCGCACATTTGAAACGCCCTTGACGCTTTGAAACACGGCCTCCACGCACCAGTAACAGCCACCACCCAAGGTCGCGGTTTGTAGACCGGCAGCTTCATCTGGGGCGTTTGCACAAGCCGGCAGTTCTGGATGGAGCACGATAAGCGCCAACGCGACTGTTCGTGTCGTGCTCATCTTGCCGGAAATCCTGCGCCCTTAGATGGCCTCATTTCCGCGTTCGCCGGTACGGATGCGAACGCAGTCGTCCATCGGCAATACAAAGATCTTGCCATCTCCAATCTCTCCTTCGGGCTCACTCCGCCCACCCTCCACGATCGCGTCGATGGTGGGCTGCACAAACTCCTCGTTGACGCCTATTTGCAATTGTACCTTCCGGAGTAAGTTGACGCCCAAGTCGCGCCCGCGGATCGCGTCGGTTCGACCGACTTGACGCCCGAATCCTTGGCAATCGACCACCGTCAAACGATGGACCTCCACCTGGGTCAAGGCTTCTTTGACGGCTTCCAACTTCGTTGGCTGAATGATTGCGATGATCAGCTTCATGGCGAGAATATGCGTCCCATAGTGAAAGGATGACCAGGGAGGAATCTTAGAGGATCCGCTCTCGAATCGGGAGGGTAAGCAAACCTCGCGGGACGGCCTTGTGATCCCGACATCGGCAACTCATTGCAAGCTCCTAAACTTCCATTCTCGCAACCAGCATGTGGATGTCGAAGGCCAACGCGTCAGTTTTGAGGTTGCGCTTTTCAGCCACGAAGTGGCGGCACATTCGTAGCCGCGCCCGTCAGGGCCCGGACGAAAACCAGTGAAACACCAAGCCCTGGAGGGGCGGCACAGAGCGCGATTGTGCCGCCCCTTGCGGGGCTTTCACGTGGGACGGCTCGCGGAATCGGCGGTTGACCGGCCTGTCGAGTTTGGCTGCACGCACGCCGCGCAGAGACGGAACACTAATTGCCGTTCAGGAAGTCGAGCTCGGCTTCCAGCCCATCCGGCCAATCTTCCTCGGAGCCCAGCGGCAATTCCTCATCCATCGGCGGTGTCGGATCGACGACGGTGCTTTCGTCGCTCAGCTCGTCACCTGAATCACGCTCGTCCATGACGTTTACGTCTCGGACCCGCCCTGCCTGCGAGCCGCCGATGGACTGTGCCGGGGATCCGAGCTCGACGCGGTAACGCTCGCCATCGCATTCCCCCTCGACGTGCCGTGCTTCAATCCGCGTGAGCCGGTATTCGCCTGCACGCGTGGGCACCGATTCTCCCGCCGAGCGGAAGACGACGCGACCGTCATGCGACACGGCAATCGCAACGCTCGGGCGACCGGGTTCCAGAACTGTTCCAACCAAACGAATCCCAAGTTGGTCCAAGGGCTTCGATTGATTGGGCCTTGTCATCGTGGGCGGTGGAGGGATCGGTTTGGTCGATTCCCGAGGGCTGACGCGGGTGCCTTGCAAGCGTTTTGCGACGACGCTGGCAAGGACACTCTCGAGAAAACGCGGTGGGTCTGAATGCTGAGAAGACTGTGTCGGACGCGTTGCCGCCGAGCTCTGCAAAGAACCCAGGTTGCTTGGCCACACTGCCCATCCGACCACCAGCACGACGCTGAGTCCGAGGGCTGCGGTGGCGGCACGCAACACACGGCGGTTCAAGAAGGGTGAATCAGGGTTCATGGAATGCTGTAGTCGGTTCGCGTGAGACCCAGGTCGTCCGAGTGTCGAACGGCGAATCGAAGATGGTTGGTGGACGGTCCTGATGCAAGCACCCAAACCGCGGTCGCATCGGACCCATCTCCCAGGAGGCGCTGCAGCGCCGCTCGATCTTTCCGGTTGGTGACAGTCTGGATCAACACCAACTCCACGCGGCGAGTCGAGGCGCGCTCAATTCGATCTGCGATTCGTCGTGCGAGTCCGCCCTCGACAACGGACTTGCATACGGCGATGATCGTCTCGCTGTCTGCCGCCCAAACGTTGAGGCGCCCCGAGCCCCAGATCGTGAGGCGTCGCGTCAAGAGAGGCAGTTGACTTTCGGAGCTGACGGACTTCGTTGCAAAGACTTCCTTCCAGCTTGAAAACGGAGTCTCGACTCTTGGTTCCGCGGTACCGCCGTCATCTTGTTCCTCGCCGCTGTCTGCCCCTAACCGGCTGCTTCCCTGGCGACGGGCTGCCGCGGTTTCGTCGGCCGCACTCGGTCGTCGCGGTCGGAGACGGAGCTGCGGGTGGGCTGTGACGGGCAGCACCGTTTCGGCCACCTCTTGCGTCCTGCGGAGGCCGCCCGCGTCGTACACAGCGTTCAAGTTGGCTTTGGCGGATTCGTCGCTGGTGACCACGTCGAAACGCAATCGCCCTAGCTTGATGGAATCCCGCCTCACGCGATCGGGCGTCCGCGTCAAAACGCTGGCCTGAATGGATCGGGTTCCCCAGCGTCGTTGAAGGGCTTCTCTCCTGTCGGCCGCGTCGCGAGCCGCGATGGTCACACGGTTTGCCATCTGCGTGATGCAGGTCGTGATGATGACCAGCGCGACCAAGACCACCAGCAGGACAACTCCGGGCGCGGGTTTCGCTTTTGCCGCGGCCGAAGCGGAGCCCCGATGCAAGCTGTTTCGAAAGCGGCGCCTTCGAAGGGCGACACTGCTGGTCGAGAGGCACTTGAGGATCCATTCGTGGCACTGGGTCCACATCAGTCTATTCCTCGTGATGATGAAAGCGGCGTTGCAGGATCACTTCGCCAGACGTTTCAGCGACCAGGACATCGACTGAGGTTGGAACGCGGGTGGTCTTGTCCGAAACCTCAGAAGGCACCCCGTAGACGATCTCCGGTGCATCGACGGATTCCAAGGCCCCCAGTTCATTGGTTGATACCGTCCATGTCGCAACCCTGGGCCACAGCATCTCGCGCTGCGGTACTCGAAAGTCACCTGAAAACTGATCGCGACAAAGCCATGTGGAGATGGCACGATTGGCGTTGCCAGGCAATGTGGGCAGGGCGACGATGTGATAGACGACCGAAACATCCTGCCCGTGAAACTCGCCCGTCGTCGAATCGAACCCAAGGGGGCCTCTGAGTATCAAGCCATCGGGCCATGTGCTGATAGACCGTGCGGCGAGCAGGTCACGCTCGATTTGGTTCGCCAACCCTTCGGCCGATGTGTTTCGATCGGTCAGCCGTGCTACCGTGAAATTTGCTCGCAGGACACGCCGGGTCAGCTGCGTGGTTGCGGCCAGTAAGAGCATCGAAAGCACCAGAGCCACAATCATTTCCAACAGAGTCAGTGCTGAGTGTGCGCGTGGTTGGCTTCGGGGTGGGGGCTTGATTCTCGTCATCGCTACCGGAACCCGAACGCGTTTCTTTGCTGGGCGCCGACGCTCTGAACAACCTCAACGCTTGCCAAGATCGTCGGTTCGCTCAGATTCGGGTCAAGAACTTCGATGCGGATCACATGAACGGGATTGCCACATAGGAAGCTCTCTTTGATGAATCGAGTGCGATAATCCATGCGGCGTTGACCGATGATGGAACCAGCGGTGGGCACCGGGATCCCGGCACGGCTCTCCGTCCACTTCATCAGCAAAACATCCAGCCACTGGATGGCTTGTCGTTGATGGTCCATTCGAACTGCGTTTCGCTCGACGCGCGACAGAGCGACGCTGACGGTGGTTGCAAGCATCCCAAGCAGGAAGAGGCCGACGACGACTTCCAGCAACGTGAACGCTGGTATCCGACGCGCGCGACCCTGCCCGAATGGGACGCCTACCGGAAACATCAACGCACGCCCCAAAGAAACGCCGCATGCTGGTTCCATTTCGCATCGCTTTCGAACCAGGAAGTCGCCCCCGTCATCCCCGCGACGTAAAACCAAGCCTTGCTTTCGCTGGTCGTCTGAAGGGAGATCGCGTACGTCAAACTGGTCCCATTCGGGGCGAACACCAAGCCATCCATCGATCGATAGCCGCCTGCGCCATCGCTGGTGTAAAGCCCGGCGAATCGGGTTCCAGAAGGCGGCTCCAGGATTTCATCGAGGAGCGTCCATCGGAGCTGTCCGCCGGCGGTCAATTCAAGGATGGCCGACGATTGGTTCTCACGGCATCGCCGCCGCAAGGCGTCGTCGAACACGCCAATGCGCGTGACGACACGCTGGATGGATGCTCGTTTTAGGGGCCCGCGTGTTGACTGGACCGCCAGGCCTGCCATCAGGCTCAGGATCAGGATGACGACCAGTAGTTCCAACATGGAAAAGCCCGAGCGCCGACGACGGGCAGTCCCAAACGGAACTTCTGTGCGAACCGGCTTGCTTTCGCCTTTGATCAACGCGTCTCGTCCAGCCGCTCGCTTGTGATATCGCCGTCATTGCCTTCTCCGCCCTCACGCCCGTCGCCCCCGAGGCTGATCACTTCGAACGGTCCATCGGCCGCAGGACTCAGATACTCATAGGGGTTCCCCCATGGATCCAACGGGATCCCCTTTAGGAACCCATCCGGCACAGACTCGGTGCCCGTGACCAACACCTCCAGGCCCTCATCATTGCTTGGGTAGCGAGACTGGTCCGCGTAGAACGATTCCAGCGCCCCCACAATGGTCGCGATCTCCGCCCTGGCCGCGTTCTGCCGACTCGTATTGAGATAGCTTCGCGTCTGGACGGCCACCAGACCACTCAACAAGCCAATGATGACCATCACAACGATTAGCTCGACGAGCGAGAATGCCGCGTTTCGCGTCCAGTTCATCCGCCTCATTCGATTCCTCCAGAAGGGGCCATCAAACAGAGAAGCCATTGCGCCGTCGTCGAATTGTAGAGTTCCGCCACCGCACCGTTTCAACCCTGGGCCACTTGTCCCGCCTGCAAGATCGGAAGGACGGTCGCGACCAATAAGAAACCGACGAGCACCGCCATGGTTAGGATCAAAACGGGTTCCATGAGAGCCGTCAAGCGAGACGTTGCGACTTTCACCTGTTGATTGTAATCATGTCCCAGACGCAGCAACATTGAATCGAGTTGCCCGCTGTCTTGCCCGACCGCGAACACTCGAGCCGCGAGCGGTGGAAACCAATCCAGCCTGCCGAGGGACAGCGCAAGGTCTTGCCCGCTGCGAAGATCCTCCACACATTGTCCCAGCGTTCGCTGGATGATGCGATTCGACGTGGATTTGGACGCCAGGTTCACGGCTTCATCAAGCGTGATGCCGCTTCGGACCAAGAGTCCAATGACCATGGCAACCCGCGAAAGGTGTTTCTTCACCAAGACCGGTCCCAGAATGGGCAACCGCATCAGCCATCCATCGATGTGAAGACGCATGGGCGGTTGCCGAAAGGCCCACGCGCACGTGGCCAAAATGCCAAGGAACGCGACCAGGAGGAACAGCCCTTGGTTCACCAACAACTCGCTTAGCCAGCGTGCGACGCGCGTGGGCCAGGGGATCTCCGTGAGGGTTTCTTGCAGGTTCTCCAAGAGCGGCGGCAAGACCCATGTCATCAAGAAGATCATCGCGCCCGTGCCAAAGCAGAGTAAGAAGACGGGATACATCATTGCCGTCGCGATTTGATTGCCAAGCTGCATCATGCGCATGCGAAGTTCCGCG